>DATLRG010000061.1:0-2524 GCA_035534795.1 Chloroflexota bacterium | reverse complement strand
GCACCCCCCAGGGGTGCCTGAACCGCGGCCTTGAGATCATTTCCTAGCCCTCACTCCCCATCACTCATAACTGATAGAGAGCGTGTGCATTGCCGGCCAGAATCTGCTGCCGGAGCTCGGAGGGCAGCCAGGTGGGGACTGCCTCGTCAGGCGCGTCGAAATCCCAGTGCGGGTAGTCGGTCGCGAACATGAGGCGGTCGTTCATGCCGAGCTGCTCCAGGAGCTGCAGGAGCTGCTGGGGCCTGGCCGGCTCTTCCATCGGCTGGGTCGTGATCCAGAAGTGCTCGCGAATGTATTCGGATGGCAGCCGCCGCAGGTGCGGCACCTCGTCGCGCAGGAAGCGGTAGCTGCGATCGAGCCGCCACATCAACGAGGGCAGCCAGGCGAAGCCGCCTTCGATCAGGACCACCTTGAGGGCGGGAAAGCGCTCGAAGACGCCTTCGCAGATCATGCTGGTGATCTGAGGCTGAAACGAGGTCGGCATCCCGGCGTGATCCTCGACATAAAACGAGGGCCAGCCGGCCCCGGTGATTGGCGCGCCACCGGACCCGCCAAAGTGGATGCCGACGGGCAGATCGTGGCGCTCGGCTGCTTCATAGATCTTCCAGTACTTTCGGCGGCCCAACGGCTCGGCCGTGCGCGCGACCAGGAGCACTTGCACGAAGCGACGATCATCGCCGATGCGGTCGATTTCCGCGGCGGCCAGGTCGCCGTCCTCGTAGGCGACGATTGCCGATGCGCGGAGCCGTGGCTCTGGTTCGAGCCACTCGGCGATCTGCCAGTCGTTGATCGCCGTGGCCAGGGCGGCGCCGTACTCCAGATTGAGCTGGCCACCGGCGCCGAACAGCGGGTTGAGGATACCGTACTCGATCCCCCACTGGTCGAGCAGCTGCTCTTGCATGAACGGGAGGTCCGATCCCGGCGGCAGTCCGGACGGCGGCCAGGAGTCGGTGCGCGCTGCGTTCAGATTCGCGCGGGGATAGTACGCTCCCGCGTGGCCGTGTCCGCCGAACACGTCGTGGTGGCGTCGCCAGCGTTCGGGCAGGTACTTGCCCAGCACCTTGTCCGACGCCAACGCATTATGGATGTCGCCATCGATCACGGCCAATCTCGTCTGCTCGCCGCTCGTCTCGCGGGTAGCGGTCAGCGTCATCGAAGTCCTCCAAGTCGCCGTTCAGTTAGGCCACGCTGGGACGTGCAGGGGTTGCAGCGCAACCCCCGCACGTCCCAGCGTGGCCATTCGTTAAAGCCGGTAGAACGCCCGCGCGTTCTCCGACATGATTTTGTTCGTGAGACCCTCGGGCAGGTCGAGTGGGAAGGCATCACTGGGCGCACCGAACTGCCAGTGCGGGTAGTCGGTCGAGAACATCAGGACGTCTTCAGAGCCGATCTGATCGATCACCTGGAGAAACTGTTCGCGGGTGGGCGGGGCGTCGACCGGTTGGGTCGTGAGGCGAATGTGCTCGCGGATATACTCCGACGGCACCTGCTTGTTCCACGGCACCTCACGCCGCAAACCCTTCCATTCCTTGTCAATCCGCCACATGAGACCGGGCAGCCAGGTGAATCCGCCTTCGATCAACGCGACACGCAAGGCTGGGAATCGATCGAAGACACCCTCGACGATCAGATTCAACACCTGCGACTGAAAGACCGCCGACATGTCGACGTACTCTTCGAGATAGTACGACGGCCAGCCAGAGGAGGTTGGCGGGTTGCCCGGCGCGCCCCCGAAGTGGATGCCGACGACGAGATCCCGTCGCGTCGCCGCGTCGAAAATTGGATGGTAGCGGCGGTTCCCGTACAGCGCCTCTGACCGAACCGGCAGGAAGACCTGGACGAAGCCCGGGTGATCGCCGACGCGGTCGATCTCGCGCGCGGCCATCTCGGGCTGGCGGCTCGGCACGACCACCGACGCGCGCAAGCGCGGTTCCGGCTCGAGCCACTCGGCGATCTGCCAGTCGTTCACCGCGCTGGCCAGCGCCGCCGCGGCATCGGGGTTGTGAACGCTCTCCACCGCGTAAGCGCAGGTGAGAATGCCGTATTCCGTACCCCAGGCGTCGAGCGCCTGCTGCTGCACGACCGAAAGGACCGATCCTGGCGAGCCGCCGGCCGGTGTCTTCGTTTCCGGGCGGGCGCTCGTGGGCGCGTTCCGAGGGTAGGCGCTGTCCGTCGGGCCTCTGAAGGCAGACTGGCTGATGTATTCTCTCCAGTGGTCCGATAGGTAGGGAAACAGCGCCTGCACCGAGGGTGGAATGTTGTGGATGTCGCAGTCAATCATCGATCGCGTCCGGAGACTCCGAGTTTCGCCGCCCAACCGCGCGTGCTGTCCCACCAGATGATAGACGCGGCCGGGTCGGCTGTCAACGATGGCCCGGGGACCCTGACGTTTTGATATAGGGCAATCACGGGCTGAGGCCGTAGTGAGCCAGGATGTCGGCAGGAGAGCCCAACTCGGGTGGGATGCCGTCGGACTTGATCCGCAAGCCGGCGAGGACGGCGAAAGCCGAGATGTGGAAGATGC
>DATLRG010000060.1:0-5159 GCA_035534795.1 Chloroflexota bacterium | reverse complement strand
GCGAGTGGCGCTCGGGCAGTTCAACCAGGCGACCGACGAGCGACTACGTTTTGCCCAGCAACTGGGAGTCGATGGAGTGCTCTTGAACACACCGCGGCTACCGGGCGAGAAGCGCTGGGAGTTCATGGACCTGGTCCGCCTCCGCAGCACGATCGAAGAATACGGCCTGCGGCTCGAAGCGCTCGAGAACGTCCCGGTGAAATTCTACGATCAGGCCATGCTGGGATTGCCGGAACGGGATGAGCAGATCGAGAATTATCAAGAGACAATTCGGAACGTGGGGCGGGCCGGCATCCCCATCCTCGGATACCATTGGATGCCCAACTCGGTCTGGCGGACGTCGCGCACCACGCCGACGCGTGGTGGCGCGGTGACCACCTCGTTCGACCTCGACCTGGCCAAAAACGCTCCGTTGAGTCACGGGCGCGTCTTTACTGACGACGAGATGTGGCAGAACTACGCCTACTTCACGAAAGCCGTCCTGCCGGTCGCCGAGGAGGCCGGGGTCAGGCTAGCGCTGCATCCGGACGATCCGCCGGTCGACTCGCTTGGCGGCGTCGCGCGGCTGTTCCGGAGTTTCGAGGGCTTCCGCCGGGCGATGGAAGACGTAGCTCCGAGTCCGAACAACGGTCTGGACTTCTGCATGGGCTGCTGGTCGGAGATGGGCCATGGCGTGATCGAGCCGATCCAGTATTTCGGGTCTCGCGGCAAGATCTTCTACGTCCATTTTCGCGACGTTCAGGGTGCGGTGCCGAAGTTCGCGGAGTGTTTCATCGGGGACGGCAACGTCGACACGGTGGAGGCGATGCGCACGCTCAAGAGCGTTGGCTTTACCGGCTTCCTGATCGACGACCACGTGCCGCACATGGTCGACGACAGCGATTGGGGCCACCGCGGCCGCGCGCACGCGACCGGCTACATGCTGGGGCTGCTGGCGGCGGTGAGAGCTCTCGGCTGACGCGTCACGACTCGTTCTCGCTCGGTGAATAGAGGTAGTAGCGGTTGAGCACCTCGAAGACGTAGTTCTCGGTCTCGAGGTACGGCGGGATGCCATTGAACTGGTTGACCGAGTTGGCGCCAGCGTTGTAGGCCGCGAGCGCTAGCTCGACGTCGCCGTTGAAGTGGTGCAAGTCGTCGGCAAGGATCTTCGCGCCCTGGGCCACGTTCGTGTCGGGGTCGTACGAGCCGCCGATCACCTGCATCAGGCCGACCGCTCCCTTGGCGCTGGTCGCGTTCGGATCGCCGCTGCTCTCGGTCATCACGACCGCCGCGACGAGGTTCGGGTCCAGTCCATCCTGGCTCGCGTGCTTCACGATGAGCGCTTGCCAGCGGCTAACCTGCGCCGGAACTGTCGATCCCAGCACGGTCGACGGCGCCTCGGAATTGGCCGTGGGAGTAGACGCGTCGAGCGCCGTGGACTGACTGTCGGATTCGGCGAGCGGCGTCGTGGAGGATGGCTCGCGCGCTCCGGACAAACCCTGAAACGCTGCGCTCGTCGTCGGCCGCGACCCACCACGAGTCGGCAAGCGATGCTGCCACTCGCGCGACACCGGGGAGTCTGGCGTCGCCGGTGAGCTTCCTGCAGCAGGCCCGCTCGCTAGGTTATCCACCAGAGCGACTGATCCGGGTGCGCTCCGGACCCGCGGAACGGTGGGAACAATCAGACTGGCGACGACGATCGCTCCGACGCCGACCGCGCTTACGGCAGCACCGCGGACACTCTGCCACCCTACCAATGCGCGCCACCCATCCGACCGCACCGCGCCGTGAGGTCAAGGAATTCCTTCCTCGGACGGAAGTGGGCCGATTATAGGTGGCGACGAACAACGCTGTCAACTCTGACGAACGTCCTGGTAACCCCTCGCTACACCGTCGAAGATGAAGGACGTGCTGTCCAGCAGCGGCCCCCGGCAGATCCTCGGCCCGCCCGGCTCTTCTGGTACCTCGAGCTTGGCGAGCAGATCATTCCAGAGCCAGGCCGGAACGGCGCCCCGTTCGCCCGGGTAGCAGAACTCGAAGAGGTTGAGGTAGGCCAGCAGGAGCTCGGGGTACGGTTTCAGGTGCGCCGCCAGCCGCTGCCAGTCCATCGTCTCGTCGGTTGCGCGGATCAAATGCACGACGTCGGACCCATCGAAGCGATGGCGCGAGGCGACGAATACCTTCGACCAGATCAAGTCGGCCGGCGACGCGAAGAGAGCGGCGACGTCGAAGATATAGGCGGGGAGAGCGTGCTGATGCCAGGAAGGATCGATCGCGTATTCGCCCTGAGCGAAGTGGTGGATCAAGTCGATCTCGGCATCGCCCAGAGCCAGTTGGACTTGCATCACATCCCGCCCTTGCAGCCGCGCGCCGTGCTGGTACAGGGCCTGCACCGCGCGGTCGACGTTCGCCGGCACAACCAGCAGGTCGAGGTCGAGAGTCGGCCGACCAAGCGGGATGTAGTGCTCGACCGCCCAGCCGCCCCCGACCACGAAGGGCACGCCGGTGCCAGTGAGAGCGCGGAGGGCCACCTGGTATTGGTGTCTGATTTGCTGATCGACGCCCATGGCCATCGGTTACCGTCCGTCGCGGAAAGGGATTGGCGGTGGTTTGTTGATTGCGGTCTAGATGCAGGGCACGGTCGTCGCCGGATAGGGGCAGACCCCTGTGTCTGCCCCCGGGCCGGAGGTCCGCACCGGGCAGACACAGGGGTCTGCCCCTAACCGTGTCTGCCCGTACGACCACCTGCCATCCTGCCAGTCTCGACAAACTACCGTTAAGGCGGGACGGGTGCAGATGGCGTGCCAGACGGAGTGATCAGTGACGAGGACTGCGTGAAGACGGACCCCGCCCTCACTCGGTCCTCAGTCCTCTTCACTCATCACTGCGTGAGCTGGAGCGACCGGCTGTCGATCACGTCGCGGGCGAGTTTGGCGAAGGCGTCGAGCGATTGCTGGCCGAGGTTCTCGCCGCTGCGCAGGCGCACCGCGACCGCGTCGGCGCCAACTTCCTTGTCCCCGACGACGAGCATGTACGGGATCTTCTGGAGCTGCGCCTCGCGGATCTTGTAGTTGACTCGCTCGGAGCGCGCATCGACGTCGGTCCGGACCCCGGCCTGAGCCAGGCGCTGCCGCGCTTGCTCACAGAAAGGAATGTGTCGATCGGCAATCGGGAGCAGTCGCGCCTGGATCGGCGCGATCCAGACCGGGAACGCCCCGGCGAAGTGCTCGATCAGGACTCCCATGAAGCGCTCCATCGAGCCGAGGATCGCTCGATGCACCATGTATGGTCGATGCTGCTTCCCATCCTCCGCGATGTAGGATAGGTCGAAGCGCTCCGGCATGTTGAAGTCGAACTGGATCGTCGTACACTGCCAGTAGCGCCCGAGCGCGTCGCGAATCTTCAGGTCGATCTTGGGCCCGTAGAAGGCACCACCGCCCGCGTCGATCTCAAAAGGCAAGTGGCGCTCTTCGAGCGCGCGGCGCAAGGACCCCTCGGCGACGTCCCACAGCTCTGGCGCGCCCATCGCCTTGGCCGGCCGCGTCGAGAGGTAGATCTGGAAATTTGAGAAGCCGAAGGCGCCCAGGATTTCCAGCGTAAGGTCGACGACGCCGAGGACCTCGTCGAAGACCTGATCGGGGCGACAGAAAATGTGGGCGTCGTCTTGCTTGAATCCTCGGACCCGTAGCAGTCCGTGGAGCACGCCGGCCCGCTCATAGCGGTAGACGTTCGCTAGCTCGCCCAGGCGAATTGGCAGTTCGCGGTAGCTATGGATCTGCGACTTGTAGATCTCGATATGGAACGGGCAGCTCATCGGCTTGACATAGTACTCCTGCCCGTCGACGTCCATTGGCGAGTACATGCTCTCTTTGAAGAACTGCAGGTGGCCGCTCCGCTCGAAAAGGCGCCCGCGGCTGATGTTTGGCGTAAACGTCGCCGCGTAGCCCTTCGCCTCGTGAATCTTCCGCCAGTAGTCCTCGATCACGGTGATCATCCGTCCGCCCTTTGGATGCCAGAGGACCAGCCCCGGACCCACCTCCTCGGAAAAGCTGAACAGGTCGAGCTCGCGCCCGAGTTTGCGATGGTCGCGGCGGGCCGCCTCCTCGAGCTTGGCCAGGTGCGCGTCGAGCTCGGCCTGAGTCGGGAACGCCGTGCCGTAGATGCGCTGGAGCATCGGCCGGTGCTCGTCGCCGCGCCAGTACGCCCCGGCGACGTTCAGCAGCTTGAACGGTCCGATCTGGCCGGTGGACTCGACGTGCGGCCCGCGGCAGAGGTCGATGAAGTTGTTTTGCTGGTAGATGCCGACACGGTCCGTGTTCAGGTCGTCGATCAGCTCCACCTTGTATGGTTGGTCCCGTTCGGCAAAGAACTGGCGGGCTTCGGCGCTGGACTTGGACGACTCGACGAACGGCGCGTTCTGCTTGACGATTGCCGCCATGCGCTCCTCGATGGTCTTCAGATCGTCAGGCGTCAGCGCGCGCGGCAACTCGAAGTCGTAGTAATACCCCTCGTCGATCGGCGGTCCGATGGCCAGCCTGGCATCCGGGAAGAGCGACACCACCGCCTCGGCCATCACGTGGGCGCAGGAATGACGCATCCGCTCGAGATCGTTCATGGCACACCCCTTTCATTTTGGTCGTGCCCGGGTGGGAAGTGGAGCGTTCGCGTCGCAAACGCTCCACTTCCCACCCGGGCTAATCTTTTGCAGGACACAAAAAATCCCGCCCCTCAACTGGGGCGGGATCAAACCCGCGGTTCCACCCATTTTCGCGCGGCTAGCCTACAAGACACTTGGCGCCACGCGCTCTCGATTCCCGCTGTAACGGTCGGGATCCGGGTCCAGCTAGGCGCCCGCGGGCGCGGTCACCGACCGGCTCACAGGTGGTTTTCCCTGTCGGAGATAGCGACGCGGGCTTTCAGCCGACGACCCACGCTCTCTGTCGCTCGCCAGGCAGGTACTCGTCCTGATCGCAGCCATTGCAAGTGTTCCACATCATTATATCCTACATGCTCGACGTAGACAAGCCTGCTTTGTTTTCTCTGACGTTTTGATATAAGCGAGGGGACTTGCCACAAGCAAGCGAGTGAGGTAGAACAAGCCATACCCAGCGATGCGGAGGGGATATGGCGAAGCAGCAACAGACTGTCAGTGAAGTCAACGAGACCGTCACCGAGCGATT
>DATLRG010000059.1:0-3043 GCA_035534795.1 Chloroflexota bacterium | reverse complement strand
GCGCCAGCGCCATCTCCTCGGTCACCGCGAGGAGGGCGTTCCGGATGACTTCAAACCGAATCGGGTCGCTGGCGACCTTTCTTTCCTGATTTGCTCCGCTCGCGTCGCGCATGGCTCAGTTATTCCTCTCGCTGAAAATCAGGCCGGGATGATTGGGAGTACGACGTGCGATGGTCGGTCCAGATCCAGATAGATCTTGTTCCGGGCGACGACGCTGTGGGTATGCTTGCCGAGTGGCTCGCCGGTGTTTGGATTGACGTCGAATCGCGGAAAGTTGCTGCTCGAGATCTGGACCCGGATGCGGTGCCCGGCTTTGAAAAGGTTGCTCGTCGGGGCGAGGCTGATCGTCAGGGGATAGACTTCCCCCGGCGTCATGAGCCGCGCCCGGGCGTAGCCGTCGCGGTAGCGGGCCCGCTGGATCCCGTCGGTCAGGTTCAGGTCGTAGCCCTGGACGTAGTCCTCGCTTGGCGGGTAGACGTCGAGAAGCATCGCGGTGAAGTCGGTGTCGGGAGCCGACGACGCGACCCAGAGCTTGACGACGATCGGTCCGGTCACCTCGACGTCGGTTTCTAACCGAGGGGTCTGAAAGACGAGCACGTCCGACCGTGCGGCGAGTGGTGGGTACGGCGGCTGGCAGGCGAGGATCTCCGGCTCCTCTTTCTGATGGCTCGGTCCCTGGAGGACGATCGAGCGCATGCGCGACCGGGGCGGCGACATGGCCGGGAGGATGCCCTCGGGGACCGGCAGGTGCTCGTAGAAGCTGGCGACGTTGCCGCTGATCGTCGGCACCGGATGCCCGGGATCGAAAAGATAGCTGGCCGGCGGCGCGTCCGCGGCCGGCGAATCCGGGCTCAAGAGGCCAGTCGGGTGGAAGTAGTAGGGCGTGAACCGGGTTCTGGCGAGCGGCCATTCTTGCTCCGAGCGCCAGTGCCCGCCGTGGTTCAGTCGTCCCTGTCGATTCCGGTGCCCGTCGCCGCCTCCCATGACGAAGATCTGCACCGGCGGATCATTTTCCACGCCGTTCCGGTCGTCTTTCAGCCAGTGGTCGAACCAGCGCAGGCGCCGCTCGTTGAACGAAGGACCGGTCGCGTCGTCGAGGGCGGCCCCGGGACCAAAGTCGACGTCGCCGGCGTAGGATCGCTCGCAGCCCATGTGGATCCAGGGACCGAGGATGAGACGTCGCGGGGCGGAGCCCTGGGCGGCGAGCCGGCGGTAGATCTCGGCGTTGGTGAGCGCGAAAACGTCGAACCAGCCGCAGCGTATCACGGTGGGCACGTCGGCGAAGCGTTCGAGGTGCGCCTCGAAGTTGATGCAGTCCTGCTGCCAGAATTCGTCGTAGTCGGTGCGGGTGTAGTACTCGAAGAAGATCTGCTCTAATGAGGGAATTAACGAGAGCGGCGAGCAACCGGGCTTCAGCGGCATGCGCATGACCCAGTCGCGGAGGTGCTGGGCAGCGTCGCTCATCGCCCGGGCGATGGCCGGATCGTCCTGCGCTTCCTGGCTGTCGTGGCCGTGCAGGAACATCATGCCCAGCGTGTCCAACTCCAGCGCGCCTCCTTGACGGGCGCCGTTCGCGAACCAGTTGAAAAAGCTATCGTCGAGCCACATCGTCGTCAGTTGGGGCGGCTGGTAGAGTGCCATCGCGGCCTGAACCACCGCGCCGTGCGATACGCCGACCGTGCCGATTCGTCCATTCGACCAGGGCTGGGCGGCGACCCACTCGACAGTGTCGTAGCCGTCCGCCCCTTCCCGCGGGTTGACGGTGTGAAAATACTGGCCGTGCCCCTCCGAGCGGTGGCGGCCGCGCAGGTCCTGAACCACCACGGCGTAGCCCCGCGCCACGAAGTACTTGGCGACCGGCGTGACCCAGAGCCACTCGGCTTCCTTGTCGTAGGAGGTGCGCCCCAGGATCGTCGGCCACTGGCCCGGTACGACCGCGCCGTTTCGGGCCGGCAGGTAGACGTCGGTCGAGAGATTGATGCCGTCGCGCATCTGAACTTTCAGGTCCTTGAAAATAACCATGTCATACCGGTCGTCCGGACCCGCTAACCCGGTCGTCGCCTCCAAATCGCCATTCACTGGCTTACTCCTGCAACATGAAGAATTTCCGATACCGCCGCGCTCGTCCGTTCGATCTCGGCATCGCCGATCAAGCGGTGGGTGACGAAGCGCACCTGCTCCGGCGAGCGCGCCAGGGCCAGAATGCCCTGCCGGGCCAGGCGCCGGACCAACTCGTCGGCCGCGAGGCCGCCGGGCCGTGTATCGACGAGCACGATGTTCGTCTGCACCGTCGTCAGGTCGATTCGCAGGCCCGAGACCGCCTTGAGGTGCGTCGCGAGCGCGTAGGCGCGCCGGTGATCGTCGGCCAGGCGGTCGACCATCGTTCGCAGCGCGACGAGGCCAGCCGCGGCCGCCAGGCCGGCTTTGTGGAGGCTCGTCGCGCCGAGGTGCTCGGCGTGGCGTCGGGCGCGGTCGACGAACGCGCCTGAGCCGCAGAGGAGGGCGCCCTCCGGCGCGCTCAAGCCTTTGTTCAGACTGATCGCCACGGTGTCGACCGGCCCGGCCAGCCGGTCCGCCGGCCGACCGAGCGCGACCGCCGCGTTGAAGAGGCGGGCTCCGTCGAGGTGGACCGCGACACCGTGCCGGTGCGCGAAGTCCGCGACCGCTGCCGTCTGCTCCGGCGTGATCGCCACACCACCGGCGTTGTTGTGAGTATTTTCGAGGCAGAGCAGGCTCGTCCGGGGCAGTTCCGACCCGTGTGATTCGCCAAGCGCTTCTGCCACCACCGCCAGGGCCGGCACGCCTCGGTTCCCCGCGACGAGACGAGGGATGAGGCGGCCGACGTGTTCAACGCCCCCGCGTTCGGTCGTCGCCAGGTGCGAAGCGGATTCGAGAATCACCTTTTCCCCCGGTCGGCCCAAGGTCAGCAGTGCGACGAGATTGGCCATGCTGCAGGTCGGCACGAACAGCGCCGCTTCCTTGCCGACAAGCCGCGCGCCAAGCTCGACGAGCTCGTTCACCGAGGGGTCCTCGCCGACCAGGG
>DATLRG010000058.1:0-3453 GCA_035534795.1 Chloroflexota bacterium | reverse complement strand
CCCCCCCCCCCCCCCCCCCGCCCCGGCTGATGCACTGAAGGAGTTCTGGTGAATTTACACGAGTACCAGGCGAAGGAGTTCCTCCGCCAGAACGGTGTCCCCATTCCCCCTGGCGAGGTCGCGGTAACCCCGCGGCAGGCTGGTGAGATCGCCAGGAAGATTGGCCGGACGGTGGTCGTCAAGGCGCAGGTGCTGACCGGTGGACGTGGCAAAGCCGGCGGGGTCAAGCTGGCCGCATCGCCGGCCGAGGCCGAAGCCGTTGCCAGCCAGATTCTCGGGATGGACATCCGTGGCCACGTCGTCCACCGGGTGCTGGTCACCGAAGCGGCGGAGATCGCCCGCGAATTGTACCTGGGTGCGATCGTCGACCGTTCCAGCAAGAGTATCGTCTTCATGGCCAGCGCCGAAGGCGGCATCGAGATCGAGGAAGTCGCCCGGACGGCGCCGGAGAAGATCCTCCGCCGCTTGGTCGATCCCTACCTCGGCTACGCCGACTATCAGGGAAACGAGCTCGGCTTCGCGCTCGGTCTCGGGCTCGCTCAAGTGCGTCAGTTCACGCGGATCGCCCGGGCGCTCTACGACACACTCAATCAGACCGACGCGACGCTGCTCGAGATCAATCCGCTCGCGGTCACTCCCGCGGGCGATCTGGTCGGACTCGACGCGAAGCTGGTGGTCGACGACAACGCCCTCTATCGGCATCAGGAGTTCGAGTCGCTGCGCGACGCCGAGGAAGAGGACCCGATCGAGCGCAAGGCGCGCGAAGAGGGCATTTCGTACGTCAAGCTCGACGGCACCATCGGTTGCATCGTCAATGGCGCTGGCCTGGCGATGGCGACGATGGACGTGGTCAAGCTTTACGGCGGGGAGCCGGCCAACTTCCTCGACATCGGCGGCGGCGCCCGCGCCGAGCGCGTGACGACGGCGCTCGAGCTGGTCCTGTCCGATCCGAAGGTCGAAGCGGTCCTCTTCAACATCTTCGGCGGCATCACCCGGGGCGACGAAGTGGCGCGTGGCATCGTCACCGCGCTGGGCTCGCTGGGCGACGTCGCGAAGCGGGCGCCGATCGTCATCCGACTGGCCGGGGTGAACGAGGAACAGGGGAGAGAGATTTTGCGGTCGGCCGGCCTCGCGGCCTACACGTCGATGGCCGAGGCGGCCCGGGCGGTCGTCGAGGTGGCGCAGCACCAGACCACGGGGGGACGACGATGAGCGTGCTCGTTGGAGATCAGACTCGTCTCCTGGTGCAGGGCATCACCGGCCGCGAGGGCACGTTTCACACGCAGCAGATGGTCCAGTACGGCACCAACGTCGTCGCCGGCGTGACGCCGGGCCGCGCCGGCCAGCACGTGGACGGCGTGCCCGTCTTCAACACCGTGGCCGAGGCCGTGGAACAGACGCAGCCGAACTGCTCGATTATCTTCGTCCCCGCGCCGTTCGCGCCGGACGCGATCCGCGAGGCGGTCGCCTACGAGATCCCGCTGGTCGTCGCCATCACCGAGGGAATCCCGGTCCACGCGATGGTCCCCCTGTACCACTACGTTCGCGATCGGGGCGTGCGGCTGATCGGCCCGAACTGCCCGGGCTTGATTTCGCCCGGCACCGCGAAGGTGGGGATCATGCCCGGACACATCCACCGCCCGGGATCCGTCGCCATCGTCTCGCGCAGCGGCACTCTGACCTACGAGGTCGTCGCCGCGCTCACGTCGCACGGCTACGGCCAGTCGACCTGCATCGGCATCGGGGGAGACCCGATCGTCGGGACGTCGTTCGTGGAAGCACTGGAACTGTTCGAGGCGGACCCGCAGACTCGGGCGATCGCGCTGATCGGCGAGATCGGCGGCGACGCGGAAGAAAAGGCCGCCGCGTTCATCAAGGACCACGTCCGAAAGCCGGTCGTCGCGTTCATCGCGGGCCGAACGGCGCCGCCCGGTCGCCGGATGGGGCACGCCGGTGCGATCATCTCCGGCTCGGCCGGTACCGCGCAAGAAAAGATCCTGGCCCTGCGCGCCGCCGGCGTCGAGGTGGCGGACAGCCCGGATCGGATCGCCGATTTGCTGGCGAACGCGCGGGTCCGCCGCGATGAAGCCTGAACCAGTCGCCGTCGCAGTCATCAGGGCGAGGAGCTAGCGTGTTTCTTCAGCGAGACCTGCGGATGCTGATCGGTATTATCGTCGTCGCGGCATTCGCCTTCTTCGTCGCTGCCCCGGGCTCGCCGGGCTTTCACTTCAATCTGCTCGGCCTGCAGGTCGACCAGGACTTCCCGATCCACCAGGGGCTGGACCTGAAGGGTGGCGTGCAGGTCTTGCTCCAGGCCGACGTGCCGGCCGGGACAAAAGTAGATCCCGTCTCAATGCAAGCCGCTCAGCAGATCGTGACGCAGCGCGTCGACGCGCTGGGCGTCTCCGAGCCGGAAGTCCAGCAGGCCAGTGGCAACCGCATCATCGTGCAGTTGCCCGGCATCAAGAACCCCGATGCGGCGGTGCAAACGTTCGGGCAAACCGGCCTGCTCGAGTTCATCGACGTGGGCTCGACGCCGCTGGCCCCGGGGACCGTCGTGACGACCTCGCTCGGCGGGGCGGCGACCGTCGGGGCGTCGCCGGCGTCGACGGCCGCGAGCACGTCGACGGCGGCAAGCACGCCGGCAGCCGGCGCAACGCCCTCGACCGCGGCGGCTCAGCCGACCCCCACCACCGGGCCGGTCTATCAGACGGTGATGACCGGTAAAGACCTGAAATCGGCGGCTGTCGGCTTCGACCAGTACAATAATCCGCTCGTCAACTTCACCTTGACCTCCAGCGGTGCCAAGATCTTCGGCGACTACACCACGTCGCACGTCGGCAAGTACCTCGCGATCACCCTGGATAAGAAGGTGATCGAGTCGCCAGTCATCCAGGGACCCATCACCGGTGGGACCGGGCAGATCTCTGGCGGGTTCACGCTGGCGTCCGCGCAGAGCCTGCAGATCCAGTTGCAGTATGGCGCGCTGCCGATCCCGTTGAAGGTCGTCGAGAGCAGTCAGGTCGGTCCGACGCTCGGCGCCCAGGCGGTGCAGCAGAGCATCATCGCCGGGGTGATCGGGCTCGGGATCGTCCTGGCTTTTATGCTGCTGTATTACCGGATGCCCGGCTTGCTGGCCGACATCGCCCTGCTGATCTACGCGGCAGTGACTTTCACGCTGTTCCGCATGATTCCGGTGACACTGACGCTGGCGGGCATCGCCGGCTTCATTCTCTCGATCGGCATGGCGGTCGACGCGAACATCCTTATCTTCGAGCGGATGAAGGAAGAGCTACGCGCCGGACGGAGCTTGCGCTCGGCGGTCGACGAGGGTTTCAAGCGCGCCTGGACGTCGATTCGTGACTCGAACTTTTCGACGCTGATCACCTGCGGGATTCTCTACTGGTTCGGCACGACCTTCGGCGCGAGCATCATCCAGGGGTTCGCTCTGTC
>DATLRG010000057.1:0-5570 GCA_035534795.1 Chloroflexota bacterium | reverse complement strand
TCCCGCGGCGGCAAGGATTCTCGCGGCGTGGGAAGGTCATGGATTTTTGCAGCGGATGGGGTTGGCAGTGATCCGCCAACGTCGAGGATGATCGCCCGAGGGCGCTCACCCTGGGAACCAATAACAATCTTGTGATATACTGAGGCGCGATGGATGTGCAGTTTCACGCGGACGCGCGCAAGGAGCTCGATGCGCTGCCGGGAGACGAGTTCAAGGCGATGGCGAATGCTGTTGAGAAGCTCAAACTGCTCGGCGACCAGCTTGCTTACCCGCATAGTAGCAACGTCCAGGGGGCAATCGTCCGCGAGTCACGGCCGCGCGCTGGCCGCTCTCCGTGCAGAGCCTTTTATCGTCGCGTCGGGCCGCGGATCATCGTCGGGGCGATCGGCCCGGAAGCGCAGCACGACCCACGCGGCTTCCAGCGCGCGGTGCGCGTGGCTGAGCAACGAATCGACGACGTGCAAAAGAGAGGATAACCGATGGAGAAGGATCTGATCGGTGCCGATGACATCATTGCCGAGCGCCTCCGGTCTGATCCGGAGTTCCGCGCGTATTGGGAGCGGACCGCCCTGGCGCGCGCGATTGCTCACCGGGTCATCGCCTATCGGATGAAGCACCAGCTCAGTCAGACCAGGCTCGCGAAGATTCTCGGGATGAAGCAGTCGGCGATCTCACGCCTCGAGGTCGGGGAGCACAATCCGACATGGGAAACGCTGCAGCTCCTGGCGAGTAAACTGGGAATGAGCTTTCTGGTCGGAATCATGCCAGTCCAGGCCCAAAACACATGGATGGCCCCTCTCGTGGCAGAGGTCATGGAACACGCGCCATCGGTTGAGCGCCTGACCTTCTCGGCCAGCGGGACGGAGGCTTTTGTCGTAACGAGCGGTGAGGAGGCCGGTCGCTGAGACCGCTTTGCCGGCGTGCGATAATCTCCGGTGATGGTCGGGCGACGTGGCATGCCGTCCAAGGAGTGATTGGACGTGCGACGCGAGGATGTTCTGCGAATCCTGGCCGACAGTCGGGTGGAAACCGAGAAGTTTGGCGTCCGGTCCCTTTGGATCTTCGGATCGGTCGCGCGCGACGAGGCCGGGCCGGGGAGCGACGTGGACGTTCTGGTTGAGTTTGAGCGATCACCAAGCTTCAACCAGTACATGGGCCTCAAGGTCTTTCTGGAGGACCTCCTCGCCGTTCCAGTTGATCTGGCAACAGTGAAGGCCCTTAAGTCTTGCCTACGCCCGCGTGTCGAGAGTGAAGCGATCCGTGTCGCGTGAGATTCGCCTCTATCTTGATGCCATGCGGGGCTGCGCGCGATCGGAGTGGCAGGCCCTGCTATCGGTCGTCGACCGCGACGCCGAGACAACTCTGACCATTGCGCCGGTCCGCGGCACCTGGGCGCCCCGGGGCGTTCACGCTCACCTGGCGGCCGTCGAGGCCGGTCCGTTCGGGCCGGAATCCTGGGACGCGGAGAAAAGCCCGATCGGCTGGCTTCCCGCCCACGACCGGGAGCACGCGACCGCCGTGCGCACGCTTCGCGCCGGTTGATCGAAGCCGAGCTAGCTCCGGGCGGCAAACCGTCGCTCCGGTCATGACGGAGGCACGAACGAGGATCGCCGAATCTCTGTCCTTGGCGTCTCCGTGGTGAGCGTTTCTCGGAAATCTTACGCGACGGAGAAGCGACGATGACCACCTACGCTCTGTACCTCGAGTCCGGCCCGCGCCACCGGACAACCATGGTCCACGTCCTCGACCTGCTCGGCTGTGTGGCCGTTGGCCCCACCACCGAAGACGCGCTCGCGGCCACGCCGGGCGCGATCCGCGCCTATCGCCGCTTCCTGCACCGCCACGGCGAGTCGCGGGACCCCGACGCGCCCGTCGAGACGCGGGTCGCCGAGCACGTCACCGAGGGCCAGTGGCTGGGCAACGGCTCGCCGTACCTGATGTTCGGGCCGGACCTCGAACCGGTTACGGAGGCGGAGATTGCAACCTTCCTACGCCGGTTCGCCTGGCTGCGCGACGAGTTGGCGTCCTGGGCCGAAACCAGGTCCGACGCGCAGCTCGACGCGTCGCCGGAGGGCGGTGGGCGGACCAGCCGGGCCATCCTCTTGCACGTGCTTGGCCCCCCGGGTTTCTACCTGGCCGCGGCCCTGGGGAGCGCGCCGGGTTTCTCGCGGGCCGCCGCCGCCGCCGAGCGCGGCGAGCTCGCCCTACCGGAGGCGCTGCGACGGATCGCAGTGATGACGGCCGATCGCGTCGTCGCCACGACGTCCGACGAGCGAGCCGCGGTGCGCGAGCGCGGCTCGGACCGCCGGACCCTCCGTAAGGCGCTCCGCCGCACGCTCGAGCACGACTGGGAGCATCTGGCCGAGCTATCGCGCCGTCCGGGCGGCCCACTGTTGTGATAACCTTCGGACCGAGTTGATGATGGACGAGGAGGCAACCCATGGCGCACGATGATGCCGGCCCGGCCGGGCTTGGGTTCCGACCCTATCTGGACGGTTTCTACGACGTCGCGATCCAGCTTCAACAGCACGTCTACCGGCGCTCGGAGGCGCAGTTCGAGCGGTGGGAGCGCGAGAAAGACGCCCTCGCCACGCCGGAGCAGGTCGTTGCCTGGCAGCAGCACGTCCGCGCGCAGGCGCTGGCCGCGCTCGGCGGTCTCCCCGACGACCGGACACCCCTGGACGCCCAGCACCTCGGGACACTTCGGGGCGACGGCGTCGACGTCGAGAAAGTCATCTTCCAGAGCCTGCCGGGGGTGTACGTCACGGCGAATCTCTACCTGCCGCGGGGCCTGACCGGACCGACCGGCGCTGTCCTGTTCGTCTGCGGGCACGCCGAGCCGGCCAAGGCGTATCCAGAGTACCAGGCCGTCTGCCAGCGCCTCGCCCGGAATGGCCTGATCGCGCTCGCGATCGACCCGATCGGTCAGGGCGAGCGGAAGAGCTACCTCGACGAGCGCGGCGCGGAGGTCGTTCGCTGGGGGACGGAGGAGCACACCTACGCCGGCGTTCAGTGCTGGTGGTTAGGCCACTCGATCGCCCGATACTTCGTCCACGATGCCCGCCGCGCGATCGATTACCTCTGCGCCCGTCCCGAGGTCGATCCGGCCCGGATCGGGATCACCGGCAACAGCGGCGGCGGGACACAAGCCTCCTGGATGATGCTGCTCGAGCCCCGCCTGGCCGCCGCCGTGCCCGCCACGTTCGTCACGCGGCGCCGCGACTACCTGTGGACCGGCCAGGCGCAGGACGCCGAGCAGATCATCCTCGGCGGCACGGCCAACGGCATCGACCACGAGGACTTCCTGATCGCCATGGCTCCCCGTCCGGTCCGCGTGCTCGCCGTGGAGTACGACTTCTTCAACCTGGAGGGGACCGCGGCGACGGTCGAGCGCGCGCGGCGAATCTATCGGCTGCTCGGCCACGAGGGTAACCTCGATCTCGTCCAGACGCCCAGCGGCCACCAGTACCACCCGGTCCTCGCGCGCGCGGCGACCGAGTTCTTCGTCCGTCACCTGCGCGGAGGCGATCCGCGGGAAGTCGACGACGCCGAGCCGCGCCCCTTCGCGCCGCGGGACCTCCGGTGTACGGCGTCCGGCCAGGTGGTGCTCGATCGGCCCGAGTCCCGCCGCGTTTTCGACGTGAACCTGGCAGAGTACCGGACGCGGCCGTCGGGGCCGGCCGATCCGGTCGAGCGCGCCGAGGCCGCGCGATCCTGGCTGGCAGAGCGCGTTCATCGCGACCGTCGTCCCACCGGGTTCTTCCCGCGCTGGCTACCGGGACCGACGCTGCCGGACGCGACGACGACGCGCGGCTTCTGGTGGGCCGAGGCCGACGTGCTCGGCGCGGGCATCCTGCTCCGACCGACCGCGATGGAGTATCGCAGCCTGCTCGTCGTGCTGTTCGATCGGGGGACCGACGACCTCGACGGCCGGCGCGCCTGGGCGCTGGAGAGAGTGAAGGGTGGGCAGGCGGTGCTGGCCCTGGACGTGCGCGGGACCGGTGCGCTGGCCCCGCGCCAGATCAGCGCGCGCCCGGTCGACGAGCACTACGGCACCCTTTACAAGCTGCTGACCGACCTGCTGGCGCTGGACGACAGCCTCGCCGCGGCGCGCGTTTACGACATTCTGCGAGCGGTGGAGCTGCTGCGCACGGACCCGGCGGTTGACCTCCGCGGACGGCCCATCCACCTCTTCGGCGCCGGCCGTGGCGCCTTCCACGGCTACCTGGCAGCCGCCCTGGCGACGCCGATCGAGCGGATCGAGTTGGAAGACTCTCCGCCGAACCTGGAGACGCTGCTCTCGACGCGTCTCTACCCGCGCGGTCCCGTCTGGCAGTGCCTCATCCCCGGGATGGCCGGGCGCTTCGATCTGCCGGACCTGCGGCCGCTGTTCGGGGGGCGCGAGGTGGTGGGTGGTGACTGGTGAGAGGAAGGCCATGGGGGGACCACGAGGATGGGCTTGAGGTGTGTCGCACCTCAAGCCCATCCTCGTGGTCCCCCCATGGCTTTCCTTTCACTTCCTCCTACCCCCTCGGCACCTCGACGACGGTGCCGGTCTCGAAGGAGCGGATCGCGGCCTCGATGACCTCCTGCGCGGCCAGTCCCTCTTCGCCGGATCCCTCGATCTGATCGCGCGGCACCTTCTGGTCGACCTGCTCCAGGAAGCGGTGGATGCGGTTCTTGAAGGTGTCGTTGAAGCTGGCGACCCCGCCCATGATCGAGTTGCTGATCACGATTGCTTCGTCCGAGTCGTGTGGATACAACGTCAGGCGTTCGTAGACGTTCTCCAGGACGAAGCGCGCCCTGGTCCCGGCCACCTCGCAGCGCTCGAAGGGGTGGCGGGTCGCCATGTCGTAGCTGCCGGTGAGGTGCCCGACCATGCCGTTGGCGAACTGCAGGTTGATCGAGGCGTTCGACCAGATCTGGCGATGACTCGCCTGCTTGAAGAATGCCTGGACGCGCGTCACGTCGCCGCAGAAGTAGCGCATCACGTCGATCGAGTGTGGATGCAGCGCCCGTAAGTGGAAGTAGGGCGCGGACTCGTTGCGGTTGGCGATCCAGAGGGCCATGTTCACGAAACAGAGCTCGCCGAGCCGTCCCTCGTCGACGAACTTCCTGGCCCGCGCCGCGAGCGGTACGAAGCGATGATTGAGGTCGACGCCAAAGTATCGGCCCTTCGCGCGGGCGGTCTGGACCATCTCGCGAGCGCGGGCGATGTCGTTCGAGAGCGGCTTCTCGCAGAGAACGTTGACCCCGGCGTCGAGCGCCTGCATGACCGGCTCGTAGTGGTGCCCACCGTTTTCCGGCCCGGCCGTCGTGACGCTGACCACGTCGAGCGACTCGTTCTGGAGCATCTCCTCGACGGAGTAGTACGCGGTGCCTCCGAACTCCCGGGCGAAGGCGTCCGCCTTCTCCTTGATCACGTCGCAGACCGCGACGAGCCGGGCGAGAGGGTCGCCGGCGTACACGGTGCTGTGCCTCCGACCGATGTTGCCGGTGCCGATGACTCCGACCTTCAGCATGTCCTTCTCCTCTCATCTCGACGCACGGGAGAGTGGGGAGGCAACCCC
>DATLRG010000056.1:0-5822 GCA_035534795.1 Chloroflexota bacterium | reverse complement strand
GATGAGGGGTACGAAACATTGGCCCCCCGGGCCAATGTTTCGTACCCCTCATCGACCATTTCCTGCCTGACAGAACACTACTCCCAGGTGAAGGTCCGCGCTGCCACGACCAGCGCGGCGATGGCCCAGACGAGCAGCAGCAGCGTGCTGAACGTTGGGAAGGCGGGGCCGCCGCTGAAGGCGAAGCGAAGTGTGTCGCTGAGCGCGGTTGCCGGCAGGACCTCGCTGAGCGGCCGGAGGAGCGGTGGCAGGTGGTCGGTCGGCATGAGCACGTCGCCGAGCAGCAGGAAGAGCAGGTAGAGACCGTTGGCGATGGCCAGCGTGGCCTCGGCTCGCAACGCCCCGGCCATTGCCAGGCCAATCGCGCTGAACGCCAGCGTACCCAGCACCAGCCCAACAATAGCAAGAGCTGCCTGACCGCCGTGCGGAAACCAGCCATAGCCAACCACCGCGACCACCAGCAAGAGAACGACCTGAAACACTTCGAGGGCGAGCACAGACAGCGCCTTGGCGAGCAACAGCCCCCAGCGCGGTAGCGGCGAGCCGCCCAGGCGCTTCAGAACGCCATAGTAGCGCTCGTAGGCGGTGGCGATACCCAGGTTGACCATGCCGGTCGAGATGATTGCCAGGGCCAGGATGCCCGGCACCAGGTAGTCCATCGGTCCGGTGGAGGTCGCGGGAACCAGTCCGAGCGACGCGAAGAAGACGAGCAGGACGATTGGCACCACGATCGTGATTAAGACATTCTCGCCGCGTCGCAGCGTCAGCGCCAGCTCCATGCGCGTCTGGGCCACGACGGCGCGTCCAACTGACTCGGTCATTCGCGCAGCTCCTTGCCGGTCAGGCGAAGAAACACGTCTTCAAGTGTGCCCTGGCCGATGCGCAGCTCGCGCGGCACGACGCCCCGAGCACGCAGCCAGCCGGACAGCTCGACGAGCAAGTCCAGCGGGGCATCGGTCTGCAGCACGTACTGCCCGGGTAGCACCTCGCGCGCACTCCGCGCCGACGGCAAAGTCACCAGATCCCGCACGTCGAGGGGCGCGGAGGGGACCAGCCAGAGGTCGTCGCCGACGCCTCCTCCAGTTAGCTCGGCCGGCGTGCCCAGCGCGATCAATTGGCCCGCGTCGACGATCGCGACACGGTCCGAAAGCCGCGCGGCCTCGTCGATCAGGTGCGTGGTGAGGATCGTCGTGACGCCCCGGGCCTTCAGTGTACGGACGATCTCCCAGGTCGCGTTGCGGGCCTGCGGGTCCATGCCGGCGGTTGGCTCGTCCAGGAAGACGAGCTCCGGCTGCCCGACCAGCGCGACCGCCAGCGAAAGACGCTGCTTCTGTCCGCCGGAGAGGCGCCGGTAGCGCGTCCTCGCGGCGTCCTCGAGTCCGACCATGCGCAACAGGGCCGCGGGATCGGCCGGTTTCTCGTAGAAGCTGGCGAAGAGACCGAGGGCCTCGGGCGGCGTAACTGTCGGGTAGAAGCCACCCTCCTGGAGCATCAGGCCGATGCGCCGGTGGAGCGCGGTGCTATCGCGGCGCGGGTCCAGCCCGAGCACGCGCGCCGAACCGCTGTCCGGCGTGCGGTAGCCCTCGAGAATTTCGATCGTCGTGGTCTTGCCGGCGCCGTTGGGGCCGAGCAGGGCGAAGACTTCGCCGGGCCGGACCTCGAAGCTGAGGTCGCGGACGACCAGGCGCCCGGAATAGCTCTTGGTGAGGTGCTCGACGAGGATCGCCGGGGAGGTGATCTCTGGTTTGGGAGTTGTCGCGGGAATGGCCAATTGGTCTGCCTCGGTTTCGCGCTTTGATGATACCCGAGGTGAGTGGTGCTGTCAAAGTTTGCCGCGGCGCTCAGCGCCGCGCTCCTCGACCCGCCGGCTGCCGACCGTCTGGGTGGGATGCTCCGCCCAGTGTTCATGAATCGCTAACCACTTAACCATTTAACCACTATCAACAACAGCGCGACGCCGATCCCGGTGCAAGGCGCGGGAGGGAACGGGGTTCCCGACCACGTCGTCGCGATTGCCGCGGGCGAGGCTACCAGCGCCGCCTTGGAGAGCGACGGCTCCGTGTGGGTCTGGGGCTACCTCCCTGCCCAGAACGGCGACCAGCCCTACCCCGAACAAATCGCCGGCTTCAGCAGCGTGACAACGATCGGGGTGGGTTGGGAAGACGTCGTTGCGCTGAAGAGCGACGGGACCGTCTGGAGCTGGGGTAGGAACGACGATGGCGAGCTAGAGCGTGTAATGAACTGATGATGGCAATCGTAACACGCTCTAGCTGACGACCGTGACGGTGCCGGCATCGCCGTCGAGCGTGACCCGCTGTCCGCTGCGCAGACGCTCGGTCGCCACTCCCGTCCCCAGAACGGCCGGAATGTGATACTCGCGGGCGACGATCGAGCTATGACTGAGCGGTCCACCCACGTCGGTGACCACGCCCGCGGCCAGCGCAAAGAGCGGCGTCCAGGCGGGCGTCGTGATCCTGGCCACCAGAATGTCGCCCGGCCGCATCTGGTCGAACTCCTCGGGACCGTGAATGACCCGCGCCGGGCCGGTCACCTGCCCCGGACTGGCCGCCATTCCTTTCAAGACATCACCCTCGGGCTGGCCGGTCTGAGCGGGCATCACCCCGCTCAAGTCAATTCCAAGAAACCGGGCTCCGCCTTTCAGCGGCAGGGCGACCGGTGGGGTGAGCGTACGTTCCTTCTCCCAGATCGCGCGCCGTTCGGCGACGACCAGCTGAGCGCGGGCTGACGATCGTCCCGCGTCCAGCATGGTCGCGGCGGCCCGCATTTCGCCCCAGGTCAGCCAGAAAACGTCGTCCGGGGTCTCAATCGCGTCGCTGCCGACCAGGCGCCGGCCGACCTCGCGCAGCATTCGTCGCAGCTCCGGCCAGCCGAACCCCACGTCGGCAAGCGCGTCCTCGCGCAGGGGAGCAAACGTTTGAGCGAATCGGAGGAGGCCCCGGAAGATCGTCGAGCGCAAGCCGTACAAACGCGCGAGAAAGGTCCGGGTGGCCTGCTCACGCGCCGCCTCGGCACTGGCCTGGCGTTTGTGAGGATCTGTCGCCTGGCCGCTCACGAAGTACTTGAGCGCTTCGAGCAGGGCCCCCGGGTCGTCGGCGAGCACCGGCTTGGCAAAGTCGAGGTCATAGATGGTGCGTCCGAAACGCGCCAGATAGTCGGACAACCGGCGCCAGAATTCGTGCCACGCTCCCTCCGCCGCGGTCGTCCCTGCCGCCTGCTCGCGATAGGCCGCGGTGAACTGCCCGCTCGACAGGTTCGCCAGTGCGGGCGCAAGCTCCGGTTGTTCGCGTACCCACTGCGCCAGGTCATACAGCGATTTCTCGGCCCGCATCGGTGCGCTGTCATAACCGAGCAGGAAGGTGAGAGCCGTTGAATCGCCACGGCGCCGGAAGAGCCGATCGTAGACGATCGTGAAGAGGGATTCGCTGATGTACGCCGCGGGCAGGATGCCGCTCTGGACCGAAAGGTAGTAGGCGGCAGCTTCGGAGGTGATCTCGCGCGCCCCGCCGAGCAGGAGTTCGGCGGACGTCGTGGTCAGGTCGGTGGCTTGCCAGCGGTCGACCACCGCCGCGTACCGGGAACGGGCTTCCTGCCAGCGTGAGCGCGAGGTGCGCAACAGGCGCGGTAGCTCGATGGCGAGGATGCGTGGCATGGCGAGTAGCAGCTTTGCCGTCGGGATCGGTCCGAGAGTGGCGTCGTAGTAACCGTAACCGTTGATGGTGGTCAGCACCTCATCAGGGAATTCTAGTCCGACCCTCTTCACCAGCGCCGCCAGGGCCCGATTCCAGGCTGGAAGGCCGAGCGTGGCGAACAGGGGAGAAAGCGGGTCCGGCAGCAGCTCCAGCACGCTTCCACGCATGTAGTGCCCTTTGGGATTGGGAACCGTCCACTCGGCGACTGGCGCCTCGTGGGATCCGGTGGCGGGTTCCGGTAAGGCGGTGATCGGGCGGGCCTGGAGGACGAAGAAGTGGCCACCCTCGAGCGCCCACTCGACATCCATCGGCTGGCCGTAGGGCGCCTCGATCCGCACGCCGATGCGGGCAAGCTCGGCCGCTTGCGCCGGACTGAGGACCGCCCGAGTGCGCCGATCGGGCGGCACCGGCTCCTCGCGGGTGCCCTCGGCCGTCCGCACCGTCATGACGTCCTTCGCGGCGATGTCCTGTTTGAGGATCGCCCCGGTCGCCTTCTCCACGACGATCGTGTCGGGCGTGACCTGGCCGCCGACGATCGCCTCGCCCAGCCCCCAGGCCGCGTTGATCACGACCTGATCGCGGGCTCCGGTGAGCGGATTGGCGGTGAAGAGAACGCCGGCGGCATCGGCGGGCACCAGCTTCTGGACCACCACCGCCAGACTCACGTCCCGAGGTTCGATGCCGTGGCGGGCTCGGTAGCCAATCGCGCGCGCGGTCCACAGCGAAGCCCAGCAGCGCTTGACGGCCTCCAGGACCATCGTGTCGCCGCGCTGATTCAGGTACGTCTCCTGCTGACCGGCGAACGACATCTCCGGGAGGTCCTCGGCGGTGGCCGAGGAACGCACCGCGACGGACAGATCGCCCCCACCAAGGTCGGCATACGCCTGACGGATCGCCTCGGCGATGTCACTCGGCATCACACTCTTCGCGAAGAGCCCTTCGATCTGCCTCGCTGCCGCTTCGAGCGTCGCAGGATGATCGGCATTGACGGCCGAGACCGCCGTCAGAATCCCCTCTTGCAGCCCATTCTCCGTCACAAAGCGGCGGTAGGCTACCGTGGTGACGTCAAAACCAGGAGGCACCGGCAGGCCGGCCGCGGCCAGGCGTGCCAGGGACGCACCTTTGCCTCCCACCTGCTCCAGCGTGGCCGAGGCATCGTCAAGCGCCAGGATCAGAGGGACACGTGGTTCGTTCCGCACTTCGATCTCCTTGGGCGGGTCAGCATTCTACATCTCGCTGAAACTGCTCTCGGCCGTTTTCGTCGCATGATTCAGGTACCGCAGAAAGGCGTGAGAGGCGTTCTGCAGCTCGTCGGCTGGGACCGCGCGATCGGGCTCGAGGGTGCGATGGACCGTCTCGGCCATCAGATCCGCGATCTCGTCGTCAGACAGCGTGAATTCCTCCGGTATCAACGGAGCGGCGAGGAAGAAACCCATGAAAATGGCGCTGACGACATACTCCTGCGATCGCAGGCTCAGGTCGGTTCGCACCAGGTTGCAGTCGCGCAGAAATTCGAGGTAGGTCTTGAAGCCCGTCAGCCTCTCGAGCTGAGCAGCGCTGTTCCGCTCGCCATGGGCCAGCTTCCCGATCACGTCCAGGTCGCGCAGGAGGACTGCCTTTAGAAGCGGGCGTTTCATCAGGGCAAGCGCCGAGTGTTTGAGGGCACCGCGAAGCGCTGAACCCGCGGGATCGTCGGCGATGCGCTGCCTGATATCGTCTGCCAGCCCCAACTTTTCCCGCCTCAGCAGCGCGCCGAACAGATCTTCGCGCGTTTTCCAGTGCAGATAAATGGTGCCTTTCGCAACCCCAGCCTGCCGGGCGATGTCGTCGATGGTGGTCTTGCTGTATCCCCAGCGCAGGATCAGGCCGGCGGCCGCATCCAGAATGCGCCCGGCTCGCTCCTGTCGTCGGGATTCATCTCGCTGCCGGGTGCTCGCTCCCTGGCTCTGATCTGCCAAACGTCCTTCTCCGTTGCGATAAAAACAAGGAAATCACGAAATGACTGATTAAGACTATTTGGTCATAGAGTCACCGATCTAGAGTCTACCGTGGGTGGTAGGAAGAGTCAACGGCGGGGGTCGGCGAGCCAGCTTGGGGGTAGCTCAGGAGTCA
>DATLRG010000055.1:0-8450 GCA_035534795.1 Chloroflexota bacterium | reverse complement strand
CCCCCACCTCCCTGCCCTTGTCACCCTGGACTACGTGTAGACGAGGACGAGTAGGGCGTCACGTTCCTGCCTCAGCCTGCCACTCCGCTGGTTTTCCGAGGGGAGAGATCAGTGGCCGATCCGACGGCAGCGTCAGCAGACCAACCAGTCCCATGATCGCCGTCGCGACGATCAGTCCGTCGACTCCCCACGGTCGCGCGAAGAGACCGCCGAGCACGGCGCCAATCAATTGGCCCGCGCCGAGGAGCATCGAGTATACGCCCATGACGGCACCGCGTCCTTCCGGGATCCCGTCCGACTTCGCGGCCAGCAGCGTCAGCGCAGCCGGGGTGAACGCCGTTTCGGCTGCCAGCGAGCCGACTCCGAGCACCAGTACGACGACGAACCAGGGACCGTGGAACCCCTCGCCGTGGTTGACTCCGAGCAGCGCTGCCGCCGCGGCCAGCACCCCCAGCGTTCCGATGCGCATCGCGGTGCTGGTCGACAGCCGCCCGATCAGCAATCCCCAGCCGATGGTCCCCGTGGCAAAGAGCAACGTGTAGACACCGAAGATCAGTCCGATCGTGCTGCCGGAAAACCCGAGCGTCAACAGTTGATGAGGCCGAGGGTGGGCGCCTGAAAGCTGGTAGGCCGCCTGGCCGAACCAGAGGCCGGCTGCCGCGCTCAAGGCCAGCCACGACGGTACCAGGTCGCCGGTCTGCCGCAACGCTCGCCAGGTCGCCGAGGGCGGCCGCTTCAGCCGCTTGCCGCGCTCGACCTGGACGAGCAGGAACAGCGCCGCGGCGGCGCCATACACCAGAATGAGGTCCCAGAAGCCCTGGCGGTCGAGCCGGTCCCAGAGCAATCCACCCACGACGTACCCGACCGCCAACCCACCGATCGACCCCGCTTCGAAGAACCCCATGAGGCGCCCGCGGCCGCGCCCCGCCGCGTCAGTGACGTCGCTGAGGTAGGCAAGGGCCGCGGGGACGGTACACGCCGTCGTCAGCCCCTGGAGCAACCGAGCGCCGGTCAGCAGACCGACGCTGGTTGGCGCGCCGATCATCGCCGTGGCGATCACGCCGAGAACGGGCCCGGCGAAGAGCAAGGGACGGAGCCCACGCCGGTCGATCAAGAGACCGGCAATGGGGGCACCGGCCAGCTCGGAGAGGTAATACACTGCCATCAACAGGCTGACGACCATCACCGAGGAATTGGCAACGCCGCGCCGATGCATGCTCGACAGGAGCAACCCCAGCATGACACCGGTCGCTGCGCCGCCCAGGCGAACGAGGAAGCTCCCGACGATCGTCGCCGTGAGCGCACTCGTGCCGCCCGGCCGCCACGGTTGATTCATCAACCTTTCGATCGGCCCCTCGACGAATCTTCGCGCGTGATGGAATCGCTGGGTGGACGAGGTGACCACGGGCAACTCGTCCACCCAGCTTTACCTGATGCCCCGCTGGACACACCACCTAGTCTATGGGCACTGCCCGGCACGGTCAAGCGGGCGGATCACCCGTTCCACGGCGCAGCGTCGTCGAGCAGGCTTCCGATCGTTGGGCCCCGGTGAGACCGACACATGAAGCATGCGCCGGTCTCACCGTGGCTGCACCGTCGGCGTGTACCAGTTTCCCAGTCCGTACGTCGCTCCGAAGGACTGATACCCTACGCCCGGCCAGTAATTCCCACCGTAGCCGTACGGGGGACCGGCGTAGCCGTAAGCCCAGAGCGGTGGGTCCGTGTAGCCGTAGCCGGGACCATAGTAGTTGAAGGGATAGTTCGGGGGACGCGATCCATTGACGTAGTTCCCGCTGAGCGGGCCATAGCTGAAGCCAGGGCCCACGTAGCCGAAGCGCCGCTGGCCCTCCGCTCCCGAGGAGCTCTCTCCGCCACGCTTCTCCTGACCAGCCGTCTTCGCCTTGCCACCGGTTGCCATGTTGTCGCCTCCCAGCGCTGGACGTTCGCACGTTCGCATCGTGCGCGCAGACGTTGTGCCGGTGTCCCACAGAGTGCGAGTGACGGGTATCGGTCGTCACAATCAGGTGGCAGCACCCGAAGCGCCTCAGCCGTGGCACGGCCGACCTGCATCCGAGACCACTATTCACGGCGCGTGACAGATGTCGATGGGCCATCGCAGTGTCGGTGCGTAAGGTATACTTGTTACCAGCCAGGTCGTTACACGTGTGGCACATTGTCGTACGGGCCGGTGGAAGAGACATCCCAGGTATCGGTCTTCCCTGCAGCGCAGCGGGATTTGCACGAGGCTGTTGGCATCATCCCACGAGAGGCGACAGGCAGATACCGGCGATGAGGGTGCGTGACTGAACACGGTGACACCGGCCCGGATAGATGGCTATCATGGGACATCGGCAACAGCAGCGGCCTCGATTCTGCGTGACGGCTATCGTTTCAGCCGCAATGAGTATGACTGGCTTGGAGACGGTGTCTATTTCTGGCAAGATGCGCCGCAGCGGGCGTGGCAATGGGCGAAGGAGCATCACGGTCCGAACGCCGCGGTGATCCGTTCGCTGATTCGACTGGACGACTGCATGGACCTCCTGGACATTCATTGGACTCGCGTCCTGACAGATGTCTATGATTCCTTTCTGAGCCAGATGAAACGCGCCAACCTTCCGTTGCCAAGGCAAACGCGTGCTGCTCATCGATTGGACCGCGCCGTGATCAACTATGCCGTAGGGATCCTCTCCGCGCAGGGTTGACCATACGCACGGTGCGCGCAGCGTTCAGCGAAGGTTCTCCTGTCTTCCCTGAATCCGCTCTCTTCGACCGTGCGCACGTCCAAATTGCCGTTCGCGATACGTTCCTGATCGCAGAATCAAGAATCGAAGCCGAGGGAGCATGCTAATGCCCGATACTCAGGAAGCTGCTCGTGTTCTGCGGGCCCACTTCGCAAGCGTCTCACCGGAGCAGTTTGTCGACAACGTTCGACGGTTCAGCCCGGAGATTATCGATGGCGATTCGGCGGAAAAAGTTGAAGTGCCGGGAGAGGATGAGTGTGTGGATCAATTGATGCTGTTCCAGCCTCAACCGTCATCAATCGCTCTAGATGCCTACCTGGCATGTGCGCTTACCGGTCTCAACAGCGAGCAACGGCAATTGATGTTTCAGCTGTCGGATGTCGTCGCGGCCATCTGCGGCGAGTACAACATCAAGGTGTACGAACCGCGAAAGAAGACAGACCCTGTTCACAATCCAACTGTTCTTGATGCCGAGGTCTTCGCGATCGACCGTGGCCGCGTCCTAAGTTCAGATTTGCTGATTCTCCTGAGCCACTACCCGAGCACGGGATCCGGAGAAGAGTTGGACTTTGCGTATAATGCTCTTGTTCCGATCATTGTCATCTCGCACAGCGATAATCACGTCAGCAGAATGGTAACCGGTATACCTTCTCTTAAGCTGCAGATCACGTATTCCGAACCGGAGGATCTTCGCCGTGAGTTGCGGGACCGTCTGGTCGCGATCCGCCCCGTCCTAACGGAGCGCAAGTTGGCGTTTTCGCAGTATGATGTTAACCTGGTTGGAACTAATGTCCGGCTGCTGCGCGAGAAGTTGGGCCTGTCACGCGAAGAAATCGCCAGCGCAGTGCCGTTACTCACGGTCGAGTGTCTTCGGCAGATCGAGGAATCCGTCGATCGAACCTCGAACCCGAGTCTCCTTCAACTCAGGCAGATCGCTGCGATTCTTAAGACGACTGTCGCCGATCTGGTCGAGCCAAACATGAGCGAACGTTTGGTTGCCTTCCTCGACGAATGGATGAGCGGGCGGCAGGCTGCACGTTTTCCAGGCATGACTACCAAGGACCGCAATAGGCTCTTACGCCGTATTCTACTGCGCGTTATCGACTCTTTGGAAGACGAGTAAGCTGTGCATGAAACTGCCAGATCCTGAGGAAGCGGCGGCGCGTCTTCATTCCCAAGTCGGCCCAATCAGTCCTCCCGTGGACCTGCATCGAATAGCGGGCTTGTGGTCGGGACTCCGGATTTCAACGGAGTCGCTCGACGGGGAGGGATATCTTGTCGACCTCGGCTCCCGTGGCGGCGAGATCATCGTGAGGGCACATTCCACCCTCCCAAGGCAGCGCTATACGATTGCCCACGAGCTTGGGCACTGGGTGCTTCGAGCCCGTGGTGACAGATCGGAAGGTTCTGCTGCCACGCAGACAGGGCCGGCGGCAGAGAAGTGGTGTGATCGATTCGCAGCTGGCCTTTTGATGCCTCGTGCGTGGGTCGTGCGTCATCTGCGGTCTGCGCGGAGCGCTGGTCTGGTGAGCGCGGTATTGTCAGGTCCGGAGATTTTCAGCGTTTCAGAGCAAGCCTTTCGCCTGCGGGTCGCTGAAACTACGTCGATCAGCATCTTCGAGGTTCAACAGCGAGATGGGCGGCTGGATGTGGAGAAGGAGTTCATTTCGCCTACCGCTGAGACTGGGCCGTTGACGATGACGCTCTTGCGCGTTACCGACCTCATACCAGGGGCCGGCGACCGGGGGATGTACCTCGACCCCGATACGAGGTTCCGCTCTCACCATCGGCTACTATCCAGCCCCGGTGATGTGCGTCGGTGGCTCGTGTGCATGATGCCGGCGGGGGAGTTCGACGACTGATCCGTGACCGGCTCCTCAGCGCAGCGGCAGGGAGACCCGTCCGAGCTCCACAAAGTCCCCACCGCTCGCCACCGGTAATCGCTGCCCGGTCTTCAGGAGATACATACCCGCGATCAGGCGGTACTTGCCGGGCGGTAAGTCCGGCTTCAGCGGCAGGACGTGGGTATCGAGGACCGCCTCGTTCGGTAGCCACGAGGCAGTCGGCAGATCGCCCTCGGCTGGCCAGCTATCGGATTGGGCGACAAGCTGACCGTCACGATTCAGGAGCTGGACGAAGGCGGTATAGTTCTGGTCGGGCGGCTGGCTGGTCTGCCAGTGGAGCGTGACGGACAGCGCGCGGGCCTGCGTGAGCTTCGGCGGGTCGATCCCCACCAGATCGACGTTCGCGCCCAGGCGTGCATCCAACACGATGGCCGGCGGCCGGGGCGCCGTCGCGGCGACGACGCGGACGTCGCCGAGGACCAATGCCGCGATGCCCGGTTGCCCTCCCTCGATCGGCAGACGTACGTCCGTGTCTCGGTTGTACAGGGCGACCTGGACCTTGTCGAGGCCGGGCGGCGTGCCTTTCGGGACCGGAATGTCGAACTGGCTCCAGACGACGTCGCCGGGTCGCCACTCCTCGGGTGGATAGCCCAGACCCTCGACGTCGCTCAGCTCCTGCCAGCGCTGATCCACGAGCTGGGCCAGCAGCTGGTATTGCCCAGGCGGCGGCTTGGCGACGACACGCCAGATCAGCGTCGCCTTCAGCGTGTCGCCCGGCCCGACCGGCCCGTCCAGACGCTCGCCAAGCGGCTCGATCAGCCCGGTGATGCGACCGGCCACGGGATGGAGCCGTGGGTCCGCCAGGAGCCGCTTTACCTGTTCCCGAATCTGGTCCGGCGTCAGCCGGTAGGCGAGGAACAGGGGCGGCGGCGCTCCGCCGTCGATCCCTTGCGAAAAATACTGAGACGCGACGAGTGTGCTCGGCGGGAACAGCGCGTTCACGTCCGGCGGCATCCCATTGAAGGCCAGTACGTAGAGCGCCGGACGCTGGGTCTCCGGCGAGAACACCACGCTCTGCTGACCGTCGAACCAGCGTAACGACGGGTAGACCGGTCGCGCGAGCTGGGCGAGCGTCGGATGATGATAGTACTGGTTGGCGACGAAAACGTCTTCCTGGCTCGGCTGCGCGTCGCGATCCAGAAAGCGCGCCTGGGCGACTGTATCGGCCATTCCTTCCCAGGACGCGCCAAAGCTCGGCGCCCAGACGACAAAGTAGTCGCGCGCCGTCCAGGCCGTATCCACGACGAGCACGACCGCGACGAGGACGGTTGCCACGCGCCGACCCCACGTCCAGCGCTCGCCCATCTGCAGCCAGAGCCAGTCCAGCCCGACCGCGGGCACGAGGTAGAGCGCGGGCACCAGCCCCATCGCGCGCAACGTATAGGCGCCCACGTCCCAGGAGAGCAGGCTCGGAAAGAACATCGCCGCCTGCCAGACGAGGACGAGGGCAGCACGGTCGTCCCGCCGCCACAGTCGTCGCACCAGGACGGCGATCCCCACGTAAAAAGCCAGCGCGACCGCTCCAACGAAGACGGGGCGCCCTGGAATGTTGTAGCGCCAGAGCGGATCGCCCGAGACGGTGAAGATGCGCAGCATCTTGACGACGTTGTCGGCAAGCAGGTCCCAGGGATGACCGCCACTCACCTGCGGACGGAAAATGAAAACCTGCTCCATCCGCGCCGAGAACGTGCCGGGGTTGACGATGAAGAATGCCGCGAGGGGCGCGACGACGACGATCGCGACCAGCGCCAACACTCCCGCCCGCGTCAGGTCGGCCCGCGTCGGGCGCGCGCCCCGGAGCAGCAGCCAGAGGCCGAATCCAACGAAGACGCCCGGGAACGCCCGCGCCCCGAGGTAGGTGTAGAGTGTGCCGCCAAGGGCCAGCCCGCTGAGCGCGTACCAGCGGATCCCACCCCGCGCCCGCGCCAGCACGAGCAAGTACACCGCTATCCCTTCCAACAAGGGCTGGGTGATCGATCGGTAGCCATTCCGACTGGACATCACCTGCCAGAACGAGACGCCGATCAAGGCCATCGACAGCAGTCCGACCCGATTCCCAAAGAGTCGCCGGGCCAGGAGAAAAGTCACGAGGACGGTTAGCAGACCGACCAGCGCGGAGGTCAGACGCAGCGGGAGGATGTCCTGATTACCTCCGAGGAGGGCCATCATGCCGGCGCTGAGATAGATGTAGAGCGGCTCCTGACCGAGGTACTGTCGGAAGAAAATTGGGTGTTCTTCACCGCGGTAGACCTCGCCCGCCATCACGCCCATGAGGGCTTCGTCATGGTGCCAGCCGGCCGGGTAGCGATCCAACCAGAACAACCGCAACACTGCCGCGACGAGCAGGATGCCGACGACGAGCGACCACAAAGCAACGCTGCCCGTCGGCCGGGAGAACCGTGGGAAGCCAGGCCCGATTCGCAACGTCTACCTCGCCTCGTCAGGAGGATCTTGGAGCCAGGCATCAGAAGTCAGCAGCCGCGGCTGCGCGCCGAACTGTGCTTCGCGGTGAAACCCGGCAACACCCGTCCACCGACGAGTGGCCGTGAAATGCTAATCAACGGACCAACAGCCGTCAACCCAGCCTGCTGCTCCGTCGCGCGGTCCGTGACGCGGCAGAGGCTGTAACCCTGGCCCGTATAACTGATCGCAGACCACCATCGTCCGGCCCCGGATCGGCCGGGCCAACCGCGACGGCGCGGGTGGTGCTCTTTCGACCGCGTGGCATCGGCAGACGCTGCGCGACACCTCCGGGCGGCGCTCTCACTCCTTCCAGCCGGGCGCCGCCTCTTCTACTCTTCTGTACACCTGCTCGGCCAGGGGGTGACTGACCTGGGTCAGTCACCCCCGCATCCGCGAGGTTGCGCGCGATCAGGAGCTCGACGATGACGACGTCGTGCCAGATTCCGTCGAGCCGCCCGTGCTTTTCGTAGATGCCAACCTCGCGGAAGCCGATAGCAACTCCAGGCTCTTCCTGATTCTTCCTTCCGGGTCCCCACCGCCGCCGAACTCGAAACAGTATAGAATCTGCCCCGGCAGCCGATCGAGGTCCGCGAGCAGGGTGGGCAGTGGCAGGTTTCCGTCGCCAAGGTAGGTCGAGACCGGGCCGTGTGGCGTGTCCTTCACGTCCTTCAAGTGGGTCGAGACGATCCGCGCGCCGAGAGTGCGAATCGCGTTCGACAGGTCTTCTCCGTTCAGGGCGTAGTTGCCGATATCGAGGTTCGTCCCGAGCGCCGACGATGGGACCCGGTCGAGGATGCTACTCACCTCGGCCAGGTGGCAGCCGGGCGCCTTCTGGAAGTTCTCCAGCGCGATGACGACGCCGTGGCGCGCCGCGTCGTCGATGGCATCTGCCGCCGCGCGCCAGGCGCTCTGGTCCTCGGCCGCCGGCCGCTGCCCAGGGAAGATCCGCAGCAAAGGTGATCCCAGGGCAACGGCGTCGTCCACCGCCTGCCGGAGTTGGTCGCGGTTCTCGCTGGCGTCGAACAGGGTCACCAACGTCGCGTACGTCGCGATGAGGCCGGCCTCGCTCGTCGCCCCGCGGACGGCTGCGATCTCGTTCGCCTTGTCGGTCCAGTAGACGTCGCGGAACTCGACGCCGTCGACTCCGAGTCGCTGCGCAACCTGGACGAGGTCGACGAGGCGGAGCGCTCCGGATCGTAACTCGGCCTCGAACTGCACCGTCGAGATGAGAGCGCGTCTGGTCCTGGGCACGGTGGTCCTCCCTCTAATCTCAGTTGGTCCACGGGACGCTGCGCGACGACGTGCAACTCATTGCGTGAGCAAAAGTCCGGCGGTGTTGTGT
>DATLRG010000054.1:0-4220 GCA_035534795.1 Chloroflexota bacterium | reverse complement strand
CTGGGTGGAATGGGCAGGGTTTGCGCCGCCACCCCTGCCCTTTCCACCCTGACACTATTTTGGATGGCACGTCGCTTGCTGGCTCGTCGAGTGATGTTTACCCAGCGAAAGCCCGCGAGCCACTCGCGGCCGCGTCGCTATGCGATGGCCAGCCTGGCCGACGATACCGCGATGCTCGTCTTACTGTTGATCGTCTTTGCGCTCATGGCCGCGGTCGTGATCGTGGTCCTGACCATCGCACCGCTCGGCTGAGAGCCGGGGCCTCACCCCCCTTCCGCTGTCCATTAATGGACGTTTACCGATTGATCGGGTACAGCAGCGAGCGAGCGTCGACAAACGTCGCTGCCTTTCAAAGCAGCAATTCCATACCCGATTAAAACGGTAAGGTCCATCATGCATGGAGAGGGGAGTCGGACGGTCTCCTCTCTCCATTCCAGTGGAGAGGGGCGGGGGTGAGGGCACTCCGTGTCCCCGTGTCCCCGCGGTTTCATCCTCCATCGCGCATTGTGGTACACTGTATCTACTTATTGTCACCTCATCGCGGAGTAAACAGGTTGTCGTCGGACCAGGTCTGGGCGCGGCTGCACTATAACGTGAGCCTCGTCGAGTGCGCCTCCAGAGAGACCCTCGACGAGCTGCTCGACGTGCTGGGCTTGGATCAGTCCGTCGTCGCGCGCCTCTCCGACCGCGTGGTGATCGTGGACGGACAGCAGAAGGCCCAGATCGCGCGCTGCCTCGCTCGCCGCGGGCACCCGTACCGTGTGACGGATCTCGTGCCGCGAGCTCCGGATCAGGATGAGTCCGCGTGGCGACCATGAACGGGAATCTGACTCTCAGCGCCCAGGCGGGACTCGAGTGGTACAACGCCTCCTCGCTCAAGACCATGCTCCGCTGGCGGACCGACCGCTGGCGGGACGCGAAGGCGAAGGCCGAGGTGCTGTCGGCCTTGCAGACGCACCTGTTCGATCCGTCCTCGATTCGAAGCGCGCTGGCGAGCTGCGATCCGATCACTCGCGAGGCGCTGGCTCAGCTCCAGCGCAAGGGTGGGGCGATGCCCGTCGCCGCTCTTTGTGGTCAGCTCGTCGTCTGGCACCCGGACCTGAAACCGGCGCAGGTCCGGGCCGTGCCCTCCGAGCTGGTCCGGCGCGCGCTCGCCTTCTGGCACACCCCGGCGGCGCAGTACAACCGTGCCGCCGTCCACGACGTGCAACGTCCGGCGACGGACAACGTCCACGCGACCACGATCTTTTCGGCGCCCGAGATCTTGGAGTACGTGGTGGTCCCGCCGGGCCTGGGCGAGGTCTACCTGACGCCGCGTGGCCGTGCCGACGTCACCGCGGCACCGGCGCAATGGCAGCGCCTGGTTCTCGGCTTTCTACGGGCGATCGAGGACCGCGCTCCCCGCATCCTTCAGTCCGGGGTGATCGGCTCGCGCGACCGCGAGGCGCTCGCCCAGGCGGTGGGGTTGACCCGCGACGTCCCGGACGCTCCAAGGCTGTCGCCGGTGAATTTCTATCGAGCCACCCTGGCGGCGGCCGGCTTGCTCGAGGTCAGCGGCGAGCGACAACTGCGAACAACCTCGGCGGCGCTGCACTTCGTCTCGCTGTCGCCGATGCGCCAGGCGCAGGCCCTGTTGGGTGCCTGGATCGAGGCTGGTGAGAACGAGCTGCTCGCACTCGGTCACCTGCACTGCGAGCGGCACGCGAACGTTCCGAAGGTGGTTCCCAATTCCGGGCGGCTGGGCCGCGCGCACCGCGTGCTGGTCGACCTGCTGCGACAGAAGGTGCAGCCCGGGCAGTGGTACAGTCTGGCCGACGTGTCGCGATCCGTCCGGTACCAGGATGTTGAGTTTCTGGTGTCCTGGCTGGACCCGGCGCCCTACCGGTGGAGCAGCTACGAGTATTATTACGATCGCGACCACCTCAAGTTCCCGCCATACCCGGGGGTGACCCTGGAAGAGGCGCGAGGCCGGTCGCGGGCGCTGGTGATGGGTGAGGACTGGGATCTGGTCGAGGGCGCCTTCATCCGTGCCGTGTTTCACGGGCCGCTGACGTGGCTGGGACTGGTCGAATGCCAGGTGCGGCCCGGAGGGAAGGACGTTTTCGCGCTCACTCCGCTCGGGGCCCAGGCGCTGGAGCTGGAAGGAAGCGCCGTCACACCCGACCTGGCGGAAATCCCCTCCCATCGCGATGCATTGATCGTCCAGCCGAACTTCGACGTCGTCGTCTACGCTCCGGAGGAGCGAACCGAGCTCCTCTATCACATCGACCGGTTCGCCGAGCGGGTGTCGGCCGACCGGTTGGCGATCTACCGACTCACTAATGCCTCGATTTGTGAAGGTTTGCAACTGGGGCTGTGCATCGACGACGTCATCGCCTTGCTCGAAGGAGCGGCCCGGACGCCGCTGCCGCAAAACGTCGTCTTCAGCTTGCGCGACTGGGCGCGGCGATTCGAGGAAGTTCACTGGATCAAGAATGCCTGGCTGCTCGAGGCACCCGACGAGGCGACGCTGGATCGCTGGCTGTCGGATCCAACCGTCGGCACGGTCGTAGAACGGCGGATTTCGCCGATGCTTGCTCTGTGCGCGGGCCAACGTCCTGCGACGCTGTCGGCTCTCCTGGCCGACCTGGGCGCCTCCGTGCAGATTGTCGACGCGAACGCGCCGCTGATCTCCTGCGGTCGCGCCGACGGAGTCACCGGTCTGTCGATCCCGGCGGCCGACGCCAATCTCTACCTGCGCCGGGCGCTGGCGGACGTCGCGGAGTTCGAGGGCGAGGATCAGTACGGGTGCCGGTACCGAATTACCCCCCAAACGATCGGACGCGCGGCGAAAGGAGGGAAGACCGCCAACGAAATTCTCGGCGTGGTCGAGAGCGTGATCCACGGCGCGGTGCCAAGCGGGATGCAGGTCCGGATCAAGGGCTGGGCTGGCGCGTACGGCGCCGTCGCTCTCGGCCCGGTCGGGATCGTCGTCGCGCCGAGCCCGGAAGCGCTCCGCGAGCTGCGAGCAGACCCCGCCTTCGCATCGGCATTCATCCTGTCGGTCTCCGCGACCGCTGCGATCGTCGATCTGGATGCGCTCGACGTTTTGGAGCAGGCCTTCGCCGAGCGCGGTATCGCGACTACGCCGTACGACTTCCAAACGGTGCGGTTGATCTGACACCGGATTCGGCTGAAAGGCGGCAATCCCGCCGGTGCTTGCGCCGCGACGATGTGCATGAAACCCAGAACGCGATGTTGTACGTGCGAGGCACAATCTGCTAAAGTAAAGCCACGGTGAGAACGACGCTGATCGGCGTGATTTGTAGCGCACGTCCAGCTGATCGATGTCGTTCTCACCATGGGCTGACTATCAGAGTAGTGCGACCACGTGTCAGGCGCCTCATTCTGCCGGCCGTCGTGTTTGAGGATGACCGACAAGATGCCAGTGCTCGAGATCAGCCTCCTGGGACCACCGGTCGTCCGGTGTGGGGATCGGACGATCGTTTTCACGGCGCGGAAATCAGCCGCGTTGCTGTATTACCTTGCCGCGCATCCCGCGCAGCCACTCGGCCGCGCCCAGTTGGCCACGCTGCTCTGGGAAGAGCACGACGAAGCCGAGGGACGAAACAGTCTGAGCACTGCCCTGAGCCGCTTGCGCCGGCCTCTTTCGGCGCTTCCGTTCTTTCCGATCGACACCGCGGGCGATAGCATCCTTTGGCAGCCCACCCCGGCTGCACCAACCGACCTCGATCGATTCGTGGAGTTGACGAAGGCCAGCCCCGGGACTGGAGACCCGCGCGGGATCGAGGCCGCGGTGGCGCTCTACCGCGGCCCGTTTCTGGAAGCCTTTGACGTCCGCGACAGCATCGGGTACGCCGAGTGGGTCCGCCAGGAGCGCGACCACTGGCAACAGCGCATCCTGGCAGCCTATCGCGACCTGATCGATCTGGAGCAGGGACGGGAGCGCTTCGATGCGGCGGTCCGCCACGCGCAACGGGCGCTGGCGATCGATCCCCTTCAGGAGCAGTTGCACCAAACGCTCATGCGGCTCTATTACCAGAGCGGTGATCGGGCAAGCGCCGTGGCACAATTCCAGACGTGCGAGCGGCTCTTACGCGAGGGTTTGGACGTTGGACCATCGGCCGAGAGCCGCTCGCTTCGCGATGCGATCGTCGCCGGTCGCTTGCCGCCGTCCGCGTCCCGGACGTCCGCCCTGCTCGCCGGCCATCAGCGCCAGG
>DATLRG010000053.1:0-2645 GCA_035534795.1 Chloroflexota bacterium | reverse complement strand
CATGTGCGCACAAATGGAGAGGGGCAGGGGGTGAGGCTCCTCCGTGCGAGCGTGGCACGCGCTGCGGCCGCGAAGGGGCTAGCCGAAGCGCTTCACACGGGCTCGCGCGTTGTAAAATAGTCTTTGGCATCTTGGAAACTGGAGGGGAGTGCGTGAAGAACATCGTGCGCGGGATCGCTTTCCTGGCTCTGTCCTGGCTCGTTGGCACCGCGATCAAGAAGGTCTTGACCAGCAGCCCCGGCCGGGGCTTGCTCGGTCGCCTTGGCCACGCCGAGATCGGTACGCTGGAAGGGGCGGACGCCGCCAGCAAGAAGGTGAAGCAAGGGATTGAGTTAGCGCGGTCGCTGTCGCGCCCGGAGCAGAGGGCCGGTGCGCAGGTGGAACGCGCGCCAACCGGGCCGCGCTGGGTGCGGACGCTGCGCGACGCCGCGGAGATGCTTTTGGCCACCGGGGCGCTCCTGAAGGCCGTCTCGGACTTTGTCCGTGAAGACGAGCGATTGCGGAAGCGCTTCGGGCGACTGGTATCCCGCGTCGAGGCGATCGAAGGGCCATAGTCTGCAGTCCACCAGTGGCGAGGGTGACACCATGAGATTCGCTTCCGTCTGCCTGGCTTCTCTCTTGACGTTGACGATGGCACTCGCCGGTTGCGGCACCGCGTCGCTGCGCTCCCCGACTGCTTTGGCGGGCACGCCAACAGCGCCGACGACGATCACTGCCTCCGTCAAGCGCTCACCCACGGTGGCGCCGGCCGTGACGGTCGGCGTCCCTCCGACCGTGCCTCCTCAGCCGACCGCGACCAGCGGCCCGGCGGCCGCTCCGACGACGCGCGTCGCCGCGACGACCACGGCGGCGACCGCCGCCGACCCGCTCGCGCCAGGCGGCGCGGGGATCATCGCCGACGTGGCCGCCAACGTCAGGCCGGGGGTCGTTCAGATCACCAACGAGCAACTCACCTTCAATCAGCTCACGCCGGGTGATCTGATGCCACAAGGCGTCGGGTCGGGTATCATCTTCGACCAGGCTGGACACATCCTGACCAACAATCACGTCGTCGCCGGCGCGCAGAAGCTGGTCGTCAGCCTGCCTGATGGGCGCTCGTTCCCGGCAACCCTGGTTGGCCGCGATCCGAAGAGCGACCTCGCGGTCATTCAGATCAAGGGAAGTAATCTGCCGGTGATTCCGCTGGGCGATTCCGGTAAGCTCGTCGTGGGCCAGTGGGTCGTCGCCATCGGCGACGCGCTCGCCCTCCCCGGCGGACCAACCGTGACCGCTGGTATCGTGAGCGCGCTCGGCAGGACCGTGCAGGAGCCCCCGGACAGCAACGGGACCCCCGGCCCGTTCCTCTTCGACGTGATTCAGACGGACGCGCCGATCAATCCCGGAAACTCCGGCGGTCCGCTGGTCAACTTGCAGGGCCAAGTCGTCGGCATCAACACGCTGGCCCGGGTACAGGCCGAGCCCGGGGTCCCGGCGCAAGCCGTTGGGTTTGCCATCGCGATCAACACGGCCAAGCCGATCGCCGACGAGCTGGTGAAGACCGGCCGCGTCACCTACGCCTACCTCGGCGTGGGACTCTATCAGAACAGCCCTGCCCTGGCCGATCGGTTCGGTCTACCGAACAAGCCCGGCATGATCGTCACGCAGGTGGTCCCGAACGGACCGGCCGCGCAGGCAGGGGTCAAGCAGGGGGACGTGATCGCCGCCGCTGGCGGACACCCTCTCGCCGACGAGAGCGAGCTATCGCGGGTCCTGCTGGCGCACCACCCCAGCGACAAGCTACCCCTGACCATCGCTCGCGCCAGCCAGGAGTTGACCATCACCGTGACCCTGGGGACGGCGCCGCCGGAGACGTAGTGATCGCGGCAGCAGAATAATTATTGACTTTGTGGATTGGCCTCATTAACATTTGCCGGGTAGGCGGGTAGACCGCCGCGAGGAGGTAGAAATGTCAGTCCGTGAGGAGATGCTCGACGCGAACGCGCGCTACGCCGCGAGCTTCACCAAAGGCACCCTGCCGATGCCACCCGGTCGGAAGGTGGCCGTGCTCACCTGCATGGATGCCCGGCTGGACCCGGCCAAATTCCTTGGTTTGCAGGAAGGCGATGCCCACGTCATCCGCAACGCCGGCGGCCGTGCCGACGAAGATGCCATTCGCTCGCTGGTTATCTCGTACAAGCTGCTCGGCACCCGCGAGTTCCTGGTGATCCACCACGTCGACTGCGGCATGCTGACCTTTACCAACGAAGACCTGCGCCACCAGCTCCGCGAGGACCTGGGCGCAGACGCCTCGAAGATCGACTTCCTGCCGTTCAGCGACCTCGACGCGAGCGTGCGCACAGACGTTGCCACCCTCACGTCATCGCCGCTCATTCCCAAGGACATCCCAATCACCGGCTACGTCTATGACGTGCGGAGCGGCCGGCTGCGCCAGATCTTGTAATAATGATCTCAAGACAGGTAGGTGGGTGCCCTCGGGGCACTCACCTACCTGCGTTGACATCATTGTCTCAGGCGGGAGTGCGTGGGGGTCGAACCCACCCAGGACACCGTACAGTGCCCCGCAACGGTTTTGAAGACCGCAAAGGCCACCGGGCCCCATCCACTCCCACGGAAATTATACAGGGGAACACAGTTGAGAGGGTGGT
>DATLRG010000052.1:0-6665 GCA_035534795.1 Chloroflexota bacterium | reverse complement strand
GGCGCGCGAGCGACTCTCGCGACTCCAGCGCGAGGAGCTGGGCACGTTCATTCGCGGCGCGCCCGCGGGGATCAAAGTGGACCCGGCTTGCTTCGAGAGCGGCGCGTCGATTGACGACGTGGTGGCAATCCTGGCGAATCGAGCGCAGGCCCGGCGCTACTCCGAGGAGTGGCGGTCCCAGCGCGAAACTGACCTCCGGGCAGACTTGAAGGGGGACCTGCCGGACGAGTTCCGCCTCCCGGGCGAAGAGCGGCTGCAGCGAGCGGAGCTGCTCTCGGCCTACCGCATCTTGCTCGACGACCACGCGAGCGCGGCTCTCCGGCGGCTGCACTCCGATAGCTGGGGCCGCGTCTACGGCCTGATCGGCCTCTCCGACGAGCTGCGCCGGCGGTTCGACCGGGCGAACTCGTTCCGCCGGGCGTACCTCCTGGCCGACCACGTCGACGCCGACTTCGAGACGCTGCACGAGAAGGTGCTGGTCGACGCGCGGCCGCTGTTTTCCGACGACGCCACCGCCAGCCTGGTCGACGTCGATTACCTCGTCCCCTACCTGGAAGAGAACCTCACCATCTCGGTCGCCGGCGTCGCCACGCGGCCCATCGGCGAGCACCTGAAGCAATACGTCGCCGCGCAGCACCGGCAGTGCTCGTACTGCTCAGCCGCGCTGGCCACCGTGGAGCTGATGAAGCTGAACGTGCCGCCCAGCGTGGGCGTGCAGAGCTACTCGAATCGCCTGGCGGGCGGTTCCACGCGCGAGCCGAAGCGGAACGTCTGCCCGGTCTGCCGCGGCCAGTTCGTCCTGGAGCGGCTCGCCTGGGTCAGCCACACCGACAAGTATGGGGGAGACCTCAGCACGTTCTACCTTCACCTGTTCCCCTACGCCTTCTTCACCGACGGGCAGCTCGCCTCCTGGTGGAACGCGATCAGCGCGTTCCGGAGCGAGGATACCAGCGCGATCTACCTCGATCCCGGGTCCTATTTTCGCGACCAGCGCAAAACGCCGCCCGTCCCGCTTTCCGTCTACAAGACGAAGCGGAACGGCGTGGCGATCCCGCGATTCAGCGAGGCGCTGGGCAACACGCCGACGCTGGCGATCCACGCGCCGGGCGGGTCGTTCGGCGAACAATCGCTGCTGGCGCTGGAAACCGCGGCGATCCTCGCACGATACTTCGGCTGCAAGGCGCTGGTCTCGCGCACGGCCGTGCCGATCCTGCCGAGCGGGTCCATCGCGGCGCTCTTCCTCGACGGCGCGCCGCGGGCGCTGCGCTGGCTGGTGCCCCAGGATAACCTGGATGCGACCGGGCTCGATCGTCTGATGCAAAGGCTGAGCCTGCTCCATCAGGCTCAGGACGTGATCCGGCAGGGCGCCGGCAATGCCAACGTCGTGCTGGAGCTGGCCGGTGCCGCCGCGGACGACCCGCTGGCGGTCTACTTCGTGGCCGATCGACTGATCGCGCGGGCCGGACGCGGCGCCAGCGACAGTGACCGGACGCAATCGCTGGCGATCCAGAGAGCTGCCCCGCTGTTACGCGCGTTACTACTGACGGAAGGGAGGAATCCAGTGGAGTACCTGGATCAATTGGCACGCGTCGCTGCCCAGAATCACCTGACCGGAAGCTCGTTCAAGCGCAGCTCCCTGCTCGATCCCCTGGACACCGCGCTCGCCCTCACCGAGCAGCATCCGGAGAGTGGCGACCGCGAAGACCTGCGTGGGGCCATGGTGACCGACATCTTCACCCACCTGGAACGGATCGCGGACGACGACTACAAGCCCGGGCGGACCAAGCGCGAGGCGGTCAAGCGCTACGTGGACGTGTACGTCGACGGATTGCTGGCCAAGGACCACCACGGCGACGTGAATCGACTGCTCAATCGCGCGCGCTTCATCCGCAGCGCCTATCTCTTCTTCTTGCAGGAAGCGCTCGATCAACAGCGCGCGGACCGCACTGCCGCGCAGTCGGAATAACGGCCCCAGGATGGTTGGGCTGGAGGGAAAAGTGGGCATCTTTGCCAAGCACGCGAACGGGTACCTTTTGTCGCGCTACGAAAACTTTCCCCATGGTCGCTACGCGAGCCTGGTGCTCGCGCGGCGCACCGAATCCGAGACGATCTTCCGCACCGAGGGCTCCGGTGAAGAACTGTCGAAAGAGACGGTGCTGGCCGGGCTCGCCGATACCCGTCCGATCCGGCGCGTGGTGATCAGCAAGCGGAAGCAGGTCGCGGTGGAGCGTCGGACCGGGCGCGAGCTGCTGCGCGAGCACGAGCGGCTCTATCAGCCGAAAGACCCGAAGGCGCCGGTGTGCGCGCTGAACACGAACGCACCCTGCGAGCGGTGCATCGACTGCATGCTCTACGGCTTCGCGGTGGGTGGAGGCGGCGCCCAGAAGTCGCGCGTGATGACCGAGGACGCCTTCAGTCTGGGCAGCGTTCAGCAGGTCACCGGCCGCCGCACCTTCAACGCGACGTTCGACAACGGCACGATGCGCAACCCCATCACCCGCGCCGCGTCCACCAGCCTGGGCGAAGACGAGTACGTGCTCCCCCAGGCCCATTTCCTGGATATCGAGACCCTGAAAGACGTGACCGAGGGCGAGCTGGAGTACGTGCTCGGCAACGTCGCGCGGAGCACGCGCTATGGCGCGATCTCCAGCCGCCAGGGCAGGATCAAGAACACCATCCTGGCGATCGTCTTCACCGACTGCGAGATCTTCAGCAACCTCGAGCTGACCCAGGCCGTCTACGATCGGCTGGCGAACGACGGCGAGCTGCCGTTCCCGCTGGCAGACGCGGCGCTGCAGTCCGCGACGGACGGCGCGATCGACCGGTTGCTGCCGGGCGTGGCGAGCCGAGCGCCGGTGGTCCTGCGCGGCGCCCAGCTCGACGGCGTGCTCTCCGAGCTCCTGGCGCTTTTCCGCGAGCCAGCGGCGGTCGCGCAGTGGCTGCGCTCGGTCGAGGCGGGCTATGCAGATTCATCGCGGTGAGCTGACGCTGCTGGAGCCGACGTTCTTTGCCAGCCGCGAGGTCTCGGCGTTCTACCAGACCGAGCCTTTGCTGGGCAACTACGCTCTCGCCTACGCGCTGGGGCTGTGCCGGTCGCCCTACCGACGGTCCGGCGGCCCGCGCTACCGCGACGACCTGGGCGCACTGAATCGGGACGGCGTGTACGTCACGCCCGGCACGTTCCGACCCGAGACGGTGCGCTTCACGGTCACCCAGTTCAACGCCCTCTCGGATAGCTACTGGTACCGGTTCGACCAGAACGCCACCAGCCTCAACCGATTCGAGAAGTCGCGCCCGGCGAACTTTCCGCAGAGCGGGCGGATTCGCATGCTCGGACTGCATTGTCTGGCGATCTTCTACGTGCTCGACCGGAGCGACCGCGATCTGCAACTCCCGCGCTACGTTCGACTGGGCAAGTTCGACAGCAAGGCGCGGATCGACTGGTCGCGGCAGTCGTGGAGGACCGAGGAGCACGACGCGGCGGCGCTGCCCCTACTCTTGAACCCACGCGACGTTCCCGGCGGTGACACCCTCCGGGTGTTCACACTGCACGCGGTCCACCCCACGCCGCTGGTCTCGCAGGCGCGGCTGTCGGGACGCTTCTACCGCTTGCCCGACGGCACGCTCCTGCCGGAGGACATGCGCTTCGGGATGGAGGGACTGTGATTACCGTGGAGCTGGAGGCCGGCCGCGAGGCCGTCTGCACCGAGAATCCGTTCGGCAACGCGCTGGGAGGGTGGCCCCCGCTCTACCACCAGTGGCTCACGCACCAGGCCAGCCAGACCGCCAGCCTGGTCATCAACACGTTTCCGACGGGCGTTGGCAAGACGGCGGCAGCGCTCCTGCCCTTGCTCGATCGTCACCGGAAGGACAATTGCCTGCTGATCGCCCCGACCAACGAGCTGCTCGCGCAGCACGAGCGCGACGCTCGGACGTTCTGCGAACGGGCCGGCCTGGATCACCTGGTCTATCGCATCACGGCCGAGGCGATCGACAACCTGAAGCAGTTGCCTGGCATCGCCGCTTACCGGCGCGCCGACCGCTTCTACCAGTTTCTCCAGGATCCTCGGGCGGCACTCGGACTCGACCAGAGACGACCACTGCTGCTGGTGACGAATCCGGACCTGCTCTACCTCGCTCTCTACTTCCGCTTCAACAAGCAGGACCGCCGCAACCTCTTCCGAGCATTCGCTAAGTTCAAGTACCTCGTCGTCGACGAGTTTCATTACTACAGCGCGAAGCAGTTCGCGAACTTTCTGTTTTTCCTCGGCTTCCTGCGCAGCTACGGTTACTTCGACGACGGCCAGCAGGTCTGTCTGCTCTCGGCAACGCCGCACCCGAAGCTGCGGGAGTACCTGGACCGCCTGAGGATTCCCACGATCGACGTCGCGCCGGATCAACCGGCAGTCGGCCTGCCGACCATTCCGACGCTGGCGCCGGTCCAGTTGCGCCTGTACTCGACGAGCGACCTGGCCGGGCTCGAGGAACTGATCGGCGGCGCCGAGCTGACCGCGATCGCCGGTCGGCTGGCCGGGGGCGAGCAGGGCGCGGTGATCTCGAGCGCGCTCTGGCGGATCAACCAGCTCCACGCCACTCTCCGACAGGCCGGGTTGGGCGATCGCCTGGCGCGGATGACCGGCGCCGAAACGACCGCCGCGCGCCAGGCGGCTCGGTCGGCCGACCTGCTCCTGGCCACGCCCACGGTCGACGTCGGCTACAACTTCGAGCGTCTGGAGAAGGCGCGCCAGAGCATCGACTTCCTGTACTTCGACGCCCGCTTTGCCGATGAGCTGGTCCAACGGATCGGGCGAGCGGGCCGCGTCCTCGGCAAGGCGGTCGCCGACGTCCCCAGCCACGTCGTCGGCGCCGTGCCAGACGAGATCTACGAAGCATTGAAGCCGTTCGACGGGAAGCGCGTGCCGCGCGCGGAGCTGACCGCGGCAATCCGGGGCCTGCCCCATCGACACAACCTGTTCGCTTACCTGCGATCGGGCGCGATTGGCGAGGCGTTCCTGCCGATTTACCACCTCTATCAGATGACCGAGCCCGGCGAGCAGCAGGACGTTCGGCACCTGTTCGAGGATATCCGCGAGCTCTTCGCCGGCGACTCGCGGCTGACCTTCGACCGCCTGCTGATCAAGACCCGCTCCTTCGCCAAGCTCGAAGAATCGCTGGAAAAAATCGAGGGGACCGACGACAAGTCCGTGGCGCGCCTTGCCGCGCAGTGGGTCGATCAGTCCGCGCGCGAGCATCATCAGCCGTTGTCGGCCGAGGACCGCGCGGCGTTCGTCGCCGAGGCGAAACGGCCGGGGACGCCTCACTTCGAGAGCGCCCGCGACTGGTTGGACGGGCAACTGCGCCGGTATCACGCGTTGAAAGCGGCGTATCATTTCCGCGACGCCTTCAGCGGCCCCGAGGCGCTGATCTTCGACCCGGATCACCTGCTGGCGAGCTCGGACGTGACCCGCTACGACGTCTTCCACGTGGCGACAAACTACCGGGCGCGGTTCTTCGCGTCACGGCGGGTCTGGATGAGTGAGTGCCGTCAGTCCGCGGTCGACGATGCCGAATTTTACTGCGCGCTGCAGGCGCGGCTAGCTCCCGACGAGCGCTTGCGCCTCGAGCTGCGGCTGATCGTCGGCGACGACCTCCACGCGTGGGAAAACGAGTTCGTTGGCCGACTCTGTGCCTTGCACGGCCTCACCCTCGAGACGCCGAATGGACGCCTGCCGCGCGAGCTGCTGGATGGGTGGAAGAACCAGTACGTCGTGGCGCTCGTTCTCCCCGAGGAGACGCGACCAGCGGGCCAACTGAAGGCGCTGGCGCGCGACTCGGGGACCCGGATCATGGCGCTGACGGTCTCGTCGGACGTTAGCACCCGACAACGGCGCTACTGCTGCGCCCTGGGCACGAGCGCGCTGCCCGCGGAAGCGGAGCTGCGGCGGTCGATCCAGCTCTGGCAGCGTCGGGAAGGGACCGGCGGGCCGGCGATCGTCGTCTGAAAGGAAAGTACGTGTTGTATGCCCTCGTCGCCACGCTCGTCGTGGAGCGGCTCGCCGAGATCGCTCCGACGACCGGCCACTTCGCCCACGCGCTGTTCCTGGACCTGGTCCGGCAGGTCGACCCGGACCTGGCGGAGGTGTTGCACGACCGGGCCGATCGCAAGCCGTTCACCGTCTCGCCACTGCTGCACGAGAGCGAAGACCGGCCGCTCACGGGCGTCGTGCAGCCGGGGCAGCGCGGTCGGCTGCGGCTGACGATCCTCGACGACCGCGTCTTCGCGACCCTGATCCGCAAGTTTCGGGCGGACCCCTGGACGACGGTGCGCGCCGGCTCGGCCAGCCTGATCGTCGCCGACGTGACGACGGTGCCTGGCCGCTGGTCCGGCGCGGCGAGCCTCGAGGAAATCTGGGACAACGCGTCGCCGAGACGCACGGTCACGCTGCACTTCGCCACGCCGACGAGCTTCTCGCTGGGGAATGGTCCGGCCGGCCCGCGGCTGAGCCTCTTTCCGTCGGCCGGGCTGGTCTTCGGCGGACTGCACCGGCGCTGGAACACGTTGGAACGGGAGACCGCGGTCGCGCGCGGGGAGGCGGGAATCGGGGACCAGGAGGCCTGGCGCGTTGCAGGTGGCTTGAGCGGACGGTCCGGGTTCCCTCACCCTC
>DATLRG010000051.1:0-5928 GCA_035534795.1 Chloroflexota bacterium | reverse complement strand
GTTGGATTGACGACGACATTTGGAGGCGGCGAAAAAAAGGACGCTAAGGAAATCACGGTTATCAGTTTATTGGTCGCCCCATCAACCACTCCGACCATACTACCGGTGTGGCCGATTGAGATGTAGATGCGGTTAGTGTTTGGGTTTACCTGGACACCCGCTGAGAAGTTGGGGATGGATAGAGTGGAGATGACGGCGTTAGTGGCCCCGTCAATCGTCGAAAGCAAGGCACCACCACCGCTACTGGTGGAGTGCGCCACGTAGACGCGGTTCGTCGTCGGGTTCACCGCTAGACCGTGCGGACCACCGACTGGTCCGCCAGCAACCTGGACCGTAGTGAGGATGGTGTTGGTCGCTCCATCGATCACCGAGATCAAACTGCCCCCAGCACTGCCCTCACGCAGCACGTAGATCCGATTCGTGGCCGGGTTCACCGCTACTGCGCCTACATTGGGGGTGGAGAGGGTGGCGATGACGGAATTGCTGGTTCCGTCGATCACCACGACGCTATTGTCCAACTCAGCGTAGACGCGGTTGGTCACCGGGTTTACCGCTAAACCTCCGATGCTGGCGTTGGTCGTCTGAGCAATCGCCGGTGGGCTGGTTACCGGGAAGGCCGCGATCAGCAGAAGCAAGGCGACGACGCGACAAATCGAGCGGTTGATCATCGGATGATCCTCCCTCACCGGTAAGATAATTCGCCGCAGCGCCAAAGCCAACCGCTTCCACCCTACGGTCAATATCCCGTGAGCGGTCGTCCTACCAGCAGAGACCTGTCTCTTCCTCTGTCCAGGGTGGCAACGCGGCAGGCGAGCGTCACTGCCCATGCTGCAATGAGCGTGCCCGTGCTCGGTAGTCTGTAGGCCCGTTCATCAGAGAGTGTGGAGAAGAGTTAGGACGTCCGGCCGCCTTACGGCAGTCACCAAAGCAGCTTGGATACTGCTGATTAGCAGAGTCTCGCCCACCTGGTTATGAACGCAAGGTCACCGTGGACTGAGCCAGGAGTATGGATCCACTTCGAGGCGATCTTCTCTACCGCGCACTTTCTCCGTCGAAGCAGCACGAAGGCGCTCGGAATGTCGCGCGTTCGTCAGGAAATATTCGGTGCGGCCAACGGTACATTCGGCTGAGTTTCAGGGCATCATCCGAAAGGCGACCTTACGATCAACTTTCAGAGTCACCAGGTCACCGTCGGGGGCGAGGCCGTTCGGCTGACACCCGTCGAGTACAAGCTGCCGTACCAGCTCGCGCAATGCTGGTCGGGTTATGCCATACCAGGCCTTGCTCGACCGAATCTGGGGAGAGGAATATGGCGCCACGACCGATCATCTCAAGGTCGTCGTCAGACGGCTGCGTGCCAAGATCGAGCGGGCGGACGGTCCACGCTACGTCGAGACCGAGCGGGAAATCGGCTATCGCTTCGCCCGCCCACCGGGCCATGCGTGTGCCTGACGTGACATGTCGGCACATTCTGGCTGCGATCGATGGCTCCGCTGATGCCCGTCGAGCGAGGGATCGCCAAAGACGACGTCATTTGTCCCGGCTGACAGTCGGTATGGGTCTTGCCGCTGTCTCGCGCTACTGCTCGGGCAGCAAGACAGTGGCGATTTTCGTGGGGAGGAATCGGCCATGTTCCAACGGCTGGAGCAGCTGAACCAACGGGTCTGGGGTGACAAAGTTATCCTGGCCACCACCGCCCACGCGCTGGGAGGGATCGGAGTCGGCCTGCTCGTCAACTGCGCCGTCGCCCGGCGAGCGCAGCCCCTTGCCTACGCGCTACTGGGTCTGTCCGCCCTGGCTCACCTGTATGCCTTTCTGACGGCGCGTCCCTTGCGCGAGTCGATCTTCGGTCGGGGATTTGCGCGCTGATCAGCCGTCGCGGCACCCGGCCCAGGCCACTGCACGAGTAAGCTGGTCGACCGCGGACGAGCGGGGCCCGTCGGTTTCGGGAGCGCTACCATGCGCGGCAGTGAATCGGGACTGACCAGCGGAGAGGCGCAACGGCGCCTCTCCGAGTACGGGGCGAATCGAATCGTACCCGAGAAGCGCCGGCTCCCTTTGATCGGGTGGCTGCTTCACCCGTTCACCGATCCGATGGTGGTTCTCCTCGTCGTCGCCGGGATTGCTTACCTCTTCCTTCGCGATTTCGTAGATGCCGTCATCGTCCTCGTCGCCCTGGTGCCGATCGCCCTGGTTAGCACGGTCCTGGAGGTGCGAGCCGAGCGCACGCTCGGGCGGCTCAGCCAACTGACCGCGCCCACGGCCGTCGTCTGGCGCGATGGACGGCGAGTGACAATTCCGACCGTGGAGATCGTCCCGGGAGATCTCGTTGTCCTTCAGGAGGGTGATGTCGTCGCGGCCGACGGCCTTCTCGTCGAAGGGACACAGATCGCCGTGGACGAGTCGCCACTCACCGGCGAATCTCAGCCAGTCGAGAAGGATTCGTCGGCCAGTGGGGCACGCCGTGAAGTCTATGCCGGCACGACAATCCTCTCCGGGCGAGGACTGCTTCGCGTGACCGTCACCGGCCGCCGGACGCGCTACGGCCAGATCGGGATCCTGATCGCCCGGATCCGCCAACCACCGACGCCGCTGCAGCGGCTTATCAGTCGTTTGGTGTGGCAGGCGACGTTCGTCGCCGCGGGATTCTGCGTCGCCGTGGCAGCAGTCGAGTTGGCCTACGGCCACGGCTGGATCGCGGCGGTCACGGCCGGCATCAGCCTCGCGATCGCGGCGCTGCCGGAAGAGTTCTCGATCGTCTACACGCTCTACCTGGCCCTGGGTGCCTGGCGGCTCGCCCGTGCTCACGCCATGGTCCGCAACCTGGCGAGCGTGGAGACCCTGGGGGCGACAACCGTCATCTGCACCGACAAGACCGGGACGTTGACCATGGGTCGCATGGACGTCGCGACCATCGCGACACCCGAGGGGATCTTCCCAGCCAGTGAGCCGCTGAACCCACGCACGCGGGAGGTTCTCGAAGCAGCCGTGCTGGCGTCGGAGCCAGATCCGTTCGACCCCTTGGACCGGGCGATCGTGCGCTATGCGACCAACTGCGGCGTCGACGTCGCGGCGCTTCACCGACAGGTGATGGTCCGCGATTACCCTTTCGACCGAATCCTCAAGTACGTGTCCCACGTCTGGCAATCGGGTGACCGTGTCCAAATCTGTGCGAAAGGTGCCCTCGAAGGTATCCTGGAGCGAAGCCACGCCTCGCCCGAGGTCCGACAGCAGGCGGTGGAGGCGAACCGATCGCTGGCCACCGAGGGATTGCGGGTCGTCGCCGTGGCGGGAGGAGACCTTCCGGCGTCCCATGGCGATCGTCTCGCCGACGAGTGCCACCTCTGGTTCCTCGGCCTGGTGGCCTTCTCTGATCCGCCGCGTCCTGGTGTCGCCGAAGCCCTCGCGGACTGCTGCCGGGCCGGGATCCGGGTCATCATGATCACCGGCGACCACCCGGTCACTGCGCACGCCATTGCCGAGGGCCTTGGCCTGCCTCACAGCGATCACATTGCCACCGGGGATGAGCTCGACGGGTGCGATACCGCTGCCTGGGTGCGCCTCGTCGAAGAGGTCAACATTTTCGCCCGGATTCGTCCCGAGCAAAAGTACCGCCTGGTCCAAACGCTTCGCACTCAAGGCCAGGTCGTCGCGATGACCGGCGACGGGATCAACGATGCCCCGGCACTGCGGGAGGCGGACGTCGGCGTGGCGATGGGGCAGCGCGGCACCGAGGTCGCGCGCGAAGCCGCCGATCTGGTTCTTCTGGACGACAACTTCGCGACGATCGTGAGCGCGATCCACGACGGACGGCGCATCTTCGAGAACCTGCGACGCGCGTTCTCCTACCTGATCGCTTTCGAGACTCCCCTTCTGCTGGTCGCGCTGGTCATCCCACTGGTGGGTGCTCCGCTCTTGCTTCTTCCCGCGTCTCTGATCCTATCGGAGATCGTCGTCCATCCGACGGCATCGCTCGTCTTCGAAAACGATCCCCCGCCTCCGGATCTGATGCGTCGCCCGCCGCGCGCTCCAGGGGCCAGCCTCCTGGTGGGTCGTGACTTTATGCGGTCGGTGGCGGTCGGCGTATCGCTCGGGGTCGGCGTGCTCGTCCTTTACCTGGCTGCCCTGTCTCGCGGGACGCCCGAGCTCGAGGCACGCGGGACGACCTACGCGGCGCTCTTCTTGGGTCAGACCATCATGGTGCTGACTGAGCGTTCGCCTGCGCAACCCCTGTGGAAGACCGGCGTGCAGGGCAGCCGCGTTCTCCCGGTGATCCTGGCCGCGAGCCTGCTCCTGTTGCTGATCGTGCTCTACGTCCCAGCCCTCGCGGGAATCTTCAAGCTGGCTTCCCCTTCGGCCGGTGAGTGGGCGACCGCGGTCATCACCGCGGGCGCCACGGCCCTCTGGTTAGAGCCCTTGAAGGGTTGGCAACGCGAGCCCGAGCGTTCCCGGTGAAGTCGCGGCGTCAGATACGTCGACGAAGTGTCCCAGAGCCCGAGAATGCGAGCGGTCAGCCATCGCCGACAGAGCGGAAGTTAGATCGCTCGCGCGGTCGTGTTTGCTTCCAGAATCGCCTCGACCGCGCTCCGAGGCTGCACGGCATCGCCGATCAGGTAGACTTCGGGGACACGCGTGCGTAGCTCCTGGTATAGCTGATCGTTTGGCTTCGAACCTACCGCGAGGACGAGGTTGTCGAAGGGGCCGAGCGCCTCGCCTCGGCCATCTCTCCACACCCGGACCGTGCCATCCTCTTCGACGGTTTCCACCGTCGTCCGGTCGAGCAAGATCGCCGCGCAGCGCCGGAGAGTCTCCCTCACCCAGTAGAGATGGCCGCTCTCGAGACCGATCCCAAACGAGTCGCTCATTTCGACGACCGTCACCTGCTTCTGCTGAACCGCCAGAAACTCCGCGACTTCCAGGCCGACGGCGCCGCCACCGATCACCAGGACACGCTCGCCAACCGTCTGCCGACCGAGAAGCACGTCGCGCCCAAAGAGCACATCCACTCGTTCGATGCCTGGGATTCTCGGACGGATCGGCCGCGTTCCCGTCGCGACGATGACCGCGTCGGGTCGCAGGCGTTCCACCATTTGTGGCGTGGCCGGCGTCCCCACTGTCACGCTGACTCCGAGCCGCTCAACCTCACGGATCATCCAGCGGAGTGCGTCGGCGATCTCTTCTTTCTTCGGGGGAATCGCGGCAGCGGCGAAGTCACCACCCAACTGGGCGTCTTCCTCGGCAAGGTGGACCGTGTGCCCGCGCAGGGCGAGCACCCGGGCAGCTTCCAAGCCGGCCGGGCCACCGCCGACGACCAGCACACGCTTGGATGGTTGGGCACGCACAATGGCGAATTCCCGCTCGCGCCCACAGGCGGGGTTGAGCAAACAGCTTATCGGCTGCTGGCGCATCAGAAAGGCGATACACGCCTGATTGCAGGCGATGCACGGCAGGATGGCGTCCAACTCACCGCGACGAGCCTTGTTGGGCAACTCCGGGTCGGTGAGCAGGCCGCGCCCGACCGCGATCAGGTCAGCCGCGCCCATCTTCAGCACTTGCTCTGCCAGGAGTGGATTGTCCAGGCGATCCACCGCGATCACCGGCACCGAGACCACCTGTTTGATGGCGGCGACCACGGGCACCAGGAATCCTCGGTCGACGTCCATCGGCGCCGTGATCAGACCGCCCTGCGTCGCGTAGTTCCCGACCGACACATGCACGGCGTCGATACCTTCCGCTTCGAGCAGCGCCGCGATGATCCGCGTTTGATCGATCGAAAGTCCGCCCGGGACGCACTCCTCCCCGCTCAGACGGAAGGACATGGGATAGTCCCGGCCGACGACCGCCCGGACCCGGCGCACGATTTCGCAAGCGAACCGTGAACGGCCCGCGATCCCTCCACCGTACTCATCCAGCCGGCGGTTTGAAAAG
>DATLRG010000050.1:0-8596 GCA_035534795.1 Chloroflexota bacterium | reverse complement strand
GGATTTGCTGCGCAAATCCTGCACCGCGATGGCGTTCTCACCGTGGCTTTACTCCAGCAAGGTGAGCAGGAGATGAGAGAGCAGCGTGAGAGCCAGGGCGCCGTACCTACTCAGCCGGTAGGATCCGCGTGCGGTCGCCGTCGATCACGACGCGGCCGGCGGCGATCAGCCCAATCGCCTCGGGCAGGGCCTGATGCTCCTGCTCGAGAATGCGCGCCGAGAGTGATTCCTCCGTGTCGCCTTCCAGCACCGGCACCGCCCGCTGCAGAATGATCGGCCCGCCATCCACCTGGCTGGTGACAAAGTGAACGGTGCAGCCGGTGATCTTGACGCCATGCCGCAGCGCGTCGGCCTGCGCGTGCAGCGTCTTGCCGAAGGCCGGGAGCAGCGACGGGTGAATGTTCACGACACGATGGTGGAACGAGTCGAGCAACGTCGCTCCGAGGACCGGCACGTAGCCAGCCAGGACGACCAGCTCGACGCCGTGCTGCCGCAGGAAATCCACCACGGCCTGCTCCTGGGCGGCGCGCGCGGGAAACTCCGTCCGCTGAAAGACGGAGGCGGGTACGCCGGCGCGTCGCGCTCGATCGAGCGCCAGCGCTCCGTGGCGGTTGCTCGCCACGGCCACGATCTCCGCCGGAATCCGCCTGGCCGAGGCGGCGTCCAGCAAAGCCTGGAGATTCGTGCCGCGTCCCGAAGCGAGCACGCCGAGGCGGATGCAGGCGGTGGGAGCGAGCGGTAGAGACGGCCGGTCGAGAGTCGTGATCGACGGCATCATGCCGTGGCCGCTTTGGCCGCTCCACCGGCGGCGTCGTGTTTCTCGCTTCGTGCCCGTTCCAGGGCGAACTTGTCCAGGTCCAATTGGACCGGCACCGGATAATGACCGGTGAAGCAGCCGTTGCACAGGCCCCCACCGGATACCCTGACTGCGCGTTCCAGGCCCTGCAGGCTGAGAAAACCCAGCGAGTCGGCGCCGATGTGCTGGCAAATCTCCGGCACGGTCATCCGCGCCGCGATCAGCTCGCTACGCCGAGCCGTATCGACGCCCAGGTAGCACGGATGGACCATCGGCGGCGCCTGAATCCGGACGTGGACTTCCCGGGCGCCGGCCTCCCGCAGCAGCTTGACGATCGGCTTGGTCGACGTGCCGCGAACGATCGAGTCGTCCACGACCACGACGCGCTGCCCGGCGAGGACCTCCGGCAGCGGGTTGAACTTCAGGCGCACGCCGATTTCCCGCAAGTGCTGGTCTGGTTGGATGAAGGTGCGACCGATGTATCGATTCTTGACGAGCCCTTCACGATAGGGAATACCCGACTCCTCGGCGTAGCCGATGCCGCCGGGGATCGCCGAATCGGGGACCGCGATCACGATGTCGGCCTCGACGGGATACTCACGCGCCAGCTCGCGTCCCATCTCCTGACGCGCCTGGTAGACCAGGCGATTGTTGATCACGCTATCCGGTCGCGCGAAGTAGATGTACTCGAACAAGCAGGTTGCCTGCCGCTCAGATACCGCGCCCTGCAGGCTCTCGACGCCGCGCTCGTCGATCAGGACGATCTCGCCGGGTTCGATCTCGCGGATGTACTCCGCGCCCACGGTCGCCAGCGCGCACGACTCCGAGGCGACGATCCACGCGGAATTCAGCCGCCCCAGGCAGAGCGGCCGCACGCCGAGCGGGTCGCGCACGGCCAGCAATTGGTCCTTCGTCGCCACCACCAGGCTGTACGCGCCCTGAAAGCGGGGCATGGCGCGGCGGATTCGGTCCACCAGGTCCTGCCCCGGTCCCTCACAAAACAACCGCGCGATGATCTCGGTATCGGTGGAGGTGCGGAACTGGTAGCCTTGCTCGATCAGCTCCTCCCGCAGCACGTTCGCGTTCGCCAGGTTGCCGTTGTGGGCGAGCGCCAGCTCGCAGGCGGTGCTGCGCACGACGATCGGCTGCGCGTTGTAGATCTTCGAGCTGCCAGTCGTCGAGTAGCGGGTGTGGCCGACCGCGATGTGGCCACGTAATCCTAGCAGGTCCTCCTCGGTGAAGACCTGAGCGACGAGTCCCATCCGCATGTGGGCAGTCAACCGTTCGCCATCCGCGGTCACGATGCCGGCGCTCTCCTGGCCCCGGTGCTGCAGCGCGTACAGACCAAAGAAGGTGATGCGCGCTACGTCCTCGCCCGGCCCGTACACGCCGAAGACACCGCAGGCTTCGTGACACGCCTGGTGCAGGTCGTCGCGGTCGTGGTCATTCATAAGCTACCGTCACTCTCCACCAATTGCTTGCCGATACCACGTTCCTGGGTCTGTCGTCAAGGCGTCCCCCACGCTTTCCCCAACTCCTCCAGCGCGACGTCGAGCCAACCGTCGACGACGAGTCGCTCACCGCCGACCACTCCGAGAATCTGTCGCGTTACGCCGGCCTCATCCGCCAGCGCCAGCAGAGTCGACTCGTCCGCCGGCTGCACGCTCACGACGATGCGCGACTGGTCCTCGCTGAAAAGCCAGCCAAAGCGATCGTCGGTCGTCGGGGCCGGGCCTGCGAACCCGATCTTCCCGAACAGGCAACACTCGGCCAGTGTGACCCCGATACCGCCGTCGCTCACGTCGTGAGCCGATCGGACCAGTCCGCGACGAATCGCCTCCAGGCAGAGGCGCTGCACCCGTCGCTCGGTCTCCAGGTCCAGGGTCGGCGCGGGACCAACCACGTAGCCGCGCGACGCCAGGTAGGCGCTGCCGCCCAGCCCGCGGCCCGCGTCGCCCAGCAGCACGACCCGGTCGCCAGCGGCCACGAAGCCCGCGGTCGTCCGGTGGCGCGCGTCGTCGAGCAAGCCAAGCATCCCAACCGTCGGCGTTGGATAGATCGCTCGACCATTCGACTCGTTGTAGAGACTGACGTTCCCGCTGACAATGGGCGTTTCGAGCACGCGACAGGCCTCGCTCATGCCCCGGATCGCTTCCTCGAGCTGGTAGTAGACGTCGGGCTTCTCCGGGTTCCCGAAGTTCAGACAGTCGGTCGCGGCGATCGGCTCCGCGCCCGCGCAGACCACGTTGCGCGCGGCCTCGGCCAGCGCGATCGCGCCACCCCGGTACGGGTCCAGGTAACAGTAGCGACCATTTCCATCGGTGGCCAGGGCGATCGCCTTGCGCGTCCCCTTCAGGCGAAGCACGGCGGCGTCGGACTTCCCCGGCCCGGCCAGCGTGTTCGTCTGGACCGACCAGTCGTAGCGGCGAAACAGCGGGGCCTTGCTGGCGACGTCTGGGAACCGCAGCACCCGGAGGAGCGCCTCGCCGAGAGTCGCGCCATCCGGCGGAATCGTCGGCACGGGCTCGTCCAGCCAGGACGGGCGGCGCCCCGCTCGGCGATAGGCTGGGGCGTCCGCCAGGATCTCGGCCGGCACCTCGGCAACGGTGCGATCGCCGTCGCGCACCCGGACCAGGCCGTCGTCGGTCACCTTTCCGATCACGTCGGCGTGCAGCTCCCAGCGCTCGAAGATGGCCCGCACCGCCGCGACGTGCTCCGGCCGCACGACCACGAGCATCCGTTCCTGCGATTCGGACAGCATCACCTCGTACGGCGTCATGCCGGTCGCGCGGCGTGCGACGCGCTGCACGTCGATCTCGACACCGCTCTTGCCCTTGCTCGCGGCCTCGACGACCGCGCTGGTGATCCCCGCCGCTCCCAGGTCCTGCATCCCGACGATAAAGCCGGTCTGTTGCAACTCGAGGCATGCCTCGATCAGCAGCTTCTCTAAGAAGGGGTTGCCGACCTGCACCGTCGGCCGCTGATCGTCGGACGTGTCGCTCAATTCGCGCGAAGCCAGACCGGAACAGCCGTGGATGCCGTCGCGCCCGGTATCCGCGCCGACCAGCAGGACCAGGTTTCCAGCGCCGGTCGCCTGGGCGTTGACGACCTGATCGGCCTCGATCACGCCGACCGCCATGGCATTGACCAGCGGATTCTCTTGATACGCATCGGCGAAAGCGACCTCGCCACCGACGGTCGGCACGCCGAGCGAATTGCCGTAGTGGGCGATGCCGGCGACGACTCCGTCCAGCAGGTAGCGCGTCCGGGCGTCGTCGAGATTGCCGAAGCGGAGCGAATCGAGAATAGCGATCGGGCGAGCGCCCATGGTGAAGATGTCGCGGATGATGCCGCCAACGCCGGTCGCGGCGCCCTGGAAGGGCTCGACGGCGCTGGGGTGATTGTGGCTCTCGATCTTCATGACGATCGCCAGGCCATCGCCCACGTCCACCACGCCGGCGTTCTCGCCGGGCCCTTGAATCACGCGCGGACTGGTCGTCGGGAAGAGGCGCAGCAACGGCCGCGAGTTCTTGTAGCCGCAGTGCTCGCTCCACATCGCCCCGAACATCCCCAGCTCGACCTCGTTCGGGACACGGCCTAACCGCTCGACGATCAGCTTGTACTCGTCGAGCGTGACCGCGATCTCGTCCAGCGTCGCCTGATCGACCGTGAGCTCGCCGATCATCGATCACCCCTGCCAGCCAGCGCGGGTTCGGCGAGCGCCACCGCCTGGAAGATCGAGCGGAAGATCACCTGCCCGTCGGCGCCGCCGAGTTCGGGCTCGCAGCAACGCTCGGGGTGCGGCATCAGCCCGAACACGTTCCGCGTCGCATTGCAGATGCCCGCGATCGCCTCGACCGAGCCGTTCGGATTATCCGTCGGGTCCAGCCGACCGTCTCGCGCCGCGTACCGCAGCACGACCTGACGTCGTTCGTTGAGCTGAAGGAGCATAGCGGCGTCGGCGTAGTAGCGGCCCTCGCCGTGAGCGATCGGCATACGTAGAATCTGGCCGGGCTGCGCTGCCCCGGTGAAGGGCAGATCGGTCTGCTCGACGCGCAGGTGGGTCCAGTCGCACCGGAACTGGAGGCATTCGTTAGGAAGCAGAGCGCCCGGCAAGAGGCCGGCCTCGCAGAGAATCTGAAAGCCGTTGCAGATGCCAAGAACCAGCCCGCCGTCCGCGGCGAAGCGGGCCACGGCGGGCATCACCGGCGCGAAGCGAGCGATCGCGCCCGCGCGCAGGTAATCGCCGTAGGAGAAGCCACCGGGGAGAATCAGGCAATCGACCGAAGGTAACCGGGTAGCCTGGTGCCAGACGTACTCGACCGGCACGTCAAAGACCCGGTCGAGGACGTGGTAGGTATCTGCCTCGCAGTTCGATCCAGGAAAGACGACGATGCCGAAGCGCAACAGAAAGCCCCCCGATCTGTTCGCAGAGCTATTGTACCACAGACGAGTGACGTCGGGGGGCCACCGCCTCATGGCATTCCCAGGAACTCCAGCACCATGCCGTTGAAGCGCTCCGGCTGCTCCATGCTCACCATGTGGGCAGTGCCCGGGACGACGACGTGCCGCGCGCCCGCGACGCGCTCGCCCAGCAAGGCCATCGCGGCGACAACGCCCGTGAAGTCGAGATCGCCGACGACGACCAGCGTTGGCACGCGAATCTCGCCGAGACGCTCGACGGCGGGCGGCTCCAGCGCGCGCGGCTGGAGCTCCTCGCGATGCGACCGGTCGTTGCTGGCCATCATCTCGCGCACGCGGTCCCGCACCGTCGCAGCCGCGCGCCCCACCGGCTGGCCTGGCCCATCGACCCACACGCGCACGCCCAACTCGATCAGCCCCTCGGCATCCTTGCTCTCCGACAGGGCGCCATACTCGTGGAACAGTTGCAGCTCGGCCTCGGTCGCTGGGCCCTGATAGCCACTGATACCCGCGGCGACGGCGACGAGCGCGTCGACCATCTCGGGATGCTCCAAGGTGAAGTCGACGGCGATCTGGCCGCCACGCGATAAGCCCAGGACGGCGGTCCGGTCGATGCCCAGGTGGCTGAGCAAATCGGCGAGATCCTGCCGATCGGAAAATGCGACGTCTCCCGACGTCGTCTTGCCGAAGCCGCGCGTATCGTAGCGGATGACGCGGTAATGACGCGCGAACGCGCCGACCTGCTCGTCCCACATCCGACAGTCCGCCACGCCCGCGTGGACCAGCACCAGCGCAGGCCCGGCACCGGCGACCTCGTAATACAAGCGCCCACCTTCGACATCTACGTAGCCGGTCTCCGGCGATAGTGCTTCACTCATCGGATCTCCTCCCAGGGCTCCCTGCCACCCCCGCCATTATAGCATCGTCCGGCCGGCGAGTTTGCAGCACGATCTGTGTTTAGGTGCTCTCCGCGCATGTAAACACAGACCGTGCCACAAACTCCACGGCCCGACTGTCGTGAAGGCACTGAAATGTTGTAAGCTACGTGGTGCATCCAACAAGCTCGCCGATAGGCCCGGCAAGCGATCATTCCGTTTTTTGGATTCCGTCGAGGAGGGACCAATGCCCTACGACCTGCTCTTGAAAGGTGGGACCGTCGTCGACGCCGCCCAGCAACTCAACTCTTCTCGCGACGTCGCGATCCAGGACCGCCGGATCGCGGCGATCGAGCCAGGCATTTCGTCCAGCCAGGCCAGCCAGGTAGTCGACGTGACCGGCAGATACGTCACGCCTGGCCTGGTCGACCTCCACGTCCACGCCTACTGGGGATCGACCTACTGGGGCATCGACGTCGATCCGGTCGCCGCCCGCACCGGCGTGATCACCTCGGTCGACGCGGGGAGCGCCGGCGGCTACAACTGGCGAGGCTTCCGCCGATTCCACGTCGAGCGCGTCGCCTCGCGCCTCGTGGCCTACCTCAATATCAGTAGTATCGGCCTCACCGCCCAGACCTACGAGCACGCCAACCTCACCTACGACGACGTGGACCTTGCCGTCCAGACCGCGGAGCAAAACCGCGACGTCGTCGTGGGGATCAAGGTCCGGCTCGACCGCAACACCATCGGCCACAACGAGATCGTGCCGATGGACCGCGCGCGGGCCGCGGCCGACGCGCTCGGCCTGCCGGTGATGGTCCACATCGGCGTCGCGCCACCACCGTTGTCGGAGATCCTCACCCGGATGCGCCCCGGCGACGTCCTCACCCACTGCTTCACCGGCCACACCAACCGCATTATCGATTCGGACGAGAAGATCCGCGACGACGTCAAGCGCGCCTGGGATGCGGGGATCATCCTCGACGTGGGACACGGGGCCGGCAGCTTCAGCTACCCGGTCGCCGAGGCGATGGTCCGCCAGGGACTGCTCCCCGACTGCATCAGCACCGACATCCACGTCAGCAGCATCGGCGGGCCGATGTACGACCTGCCGACGACGCTCTCGAAGTTCCTCAACCTCGGGATGAGCGTGCCCGAGGTGATCGAGCGCGCGACGATCAACCCGGCCCGGGCGATCCACCGCGCCGATTCTCTCGGCACGCTCGAAGTCGGGCGCGAAGCCGACGTCGCGGTGTTCGACCTGGTCGAAGGCGACTTCACGTTCAAGGACATCAATCTCGTCGCCCGCCACGGGAGCAAGCGGCTCTATTGCCGGCTTGCCCTGCGCGCCGGCGACATCCTCGATCCCGAAAGGGAGGGACTGCCTCGATGAAAGCCGCCGTTCTCTACGCTGTCGGTCAGCCGCTCGCGATTGAAGAGATCTCGATTCAAGACCCGAGGCGCGGCGAGGTGATGGTGCGCGTCGTCGCCGGCGGCGTCTGCCACAGCGACCTGCACGTGATCAACGGCGACCTGACCGCGCCGCTGCCGGTCGTCCTCGGCCACGAAGGGGCGGGAATCGTCGAGAAGGTCGGCGCTGGCGTCGACGACTTTCAGCCCGGCGATCACGTGGTGCTACTCTGGCGCGCGAGTTGTGGCCATTGCCGCTACTGCCTCTCCGGCCGGCCGGCGCTCTGCGCCATGGGCGCGGGCATCCGCTGGTCGGGCCACCTCTCCGACGGCACCAGCCGCTTTCGGCGCGGTGACCAGGAGATCCGCCACTTCGCCGGGGTCTCCTCCTTCGGCGAGCTGACCGTCCTGCCGCGCGAGGGGCTGGTCAAGATCGACGAGACCGTGCCGCTCGAGAAGGCTGCGATCGTCGGCTGCGCGGTGATGACCGGCGTCGGGGCGGTGATCAACACCGCGCGGGTCGAGCCCGGCGCGAGCATGGTCGTCGTCGGTTGCGGTGGTGTCGGACTGAACGTGATCCAGGGCGGGGCGCTGGTCGGCGCGGAGAAGATCATCGCGGTGGACGTGCTCGACAACAAGCTCGCCTACGCGCGCCAGTTCGGCGCCACCCACACGATCAACGCGAAGCAGGTCGACCCGATCGAGGCGGTCAAAGAGCTGACCGACGGCGACGGCGCCGATTACGCTTTCGAGGTCATCGGCAACCCGAAGACGATCGTTCAGGCCTACCACTTGATCCGTCGTGGTGGCACGCTCGTGGTCGTCGGGGTCGCGCCACTGGGAGCCGAGATCGCGATCAACGCCTCGTCGCTCATGCTCGAGGAGAAAACGATTCGCGGCTCGCTCTACGGCTCGTGTCAGCCCAGGCTCGACGCGCCCCGGCTGCTCCACCTCTACCAGGCCGGTAAGCTGAAGCTGGACGAGCTGATCAGCCGCGCGTATCCGTTGGACCAGATCAACGTCGCATTCGATGCCCTCCGCAACGGCGAAGTTGCCCGGAGCATCATTCGATTTTAGAGAGGGAGTGGGAGGT
>DATLRG010000049.1:0-3500 GCA_035534795.1 Chloroflexota bacterium | reverse complement strand
CGCAGCACCTGGTGAACTTCGGGGCGCCGGTCACCCAGATGATTCGGATGGGTGGCGGTGTGCCGGTCGTGGTCGGGGCCGTCAACGCCACGTCGGGCGCTCAGATCGACGCCGCGCTTGGGCCGACGACCGCTGCAGTCGTCTTCGTCCAATCGCATCACGCGGTCCAAAAGGGGGCAAGTTCGCTCGCCGAAGTAATCGCCATCGCCCACCGGCGGGGACTGCCGGTGATCCTCGACGCCGCGGCCGAGGAGGACCTCCGCTGCTACGTGGCCGCGGGCGTCGACCTCGTGACGTACAGCGGTGGCAAGGCAATCGGCGGGCCGACCTGCGGCTTCGTCGCGGGGCGGCGCGACTTGATCGACGCGGTGCGTGCCCAGGGCCGCGGCATCGGGCGGCCGATGAAGGTCGGGAAGGAACAGGTCGCCGGATTCCTCGTGGCGCTGCAGGAGTACTTCCTGGCCGGTGAGGACGCGATCGCGCGCCGAAACCTGCGCTCGGTCGGCCTGGCCGATTTGCTTCAGGGACTGCCAGGGCTAACGGTAGGACTGGAACGCGACGAGGCGGGCCGCGACATCACCCGCGTCGCCCTGCGGCCCGGCTCCGAGGCTGGTCTGAGCGCGCGCGAGCTTGCCGCCGCGCTGGCGAACGGATCGCCGTCGATCCGGTGCCGGACCCATCAGGTGAGTCTCGGGGTGCTCTTCGTCGATCCACGCGAGCTGCCGAGCGGCGCCGAAGCGATTATCGCCGGGCGTGTGCGTGAGATCGTCCTGGAATCGGTCGCCGCGGTGGCGTCCCGTGGTCGTTGACCGAGCGTGCGCGCCGGCCCGGGAGTGAGCGATCGTGGCCGAGGAATTGATCCTCGCGGTCGACGCGGGTTCGAGCTTCCTGAAGACGGTCGTGTTCGATCGGTCTGGCCGGATCGTCGCGCGCACCAGCGCGCCGTACGTGGTGCATCGGCCGACGCCCGAGCGAGCCGAGCAGCAGCCGGATGACTGGATCGACCTGATCGCGTCGTCGGTCGAGAGCTTGCGCGCCGGCGGCTGCGATCCTCGGAACCTGGCCGGCATCGCGCTCAGCGGGCGAGGCGGCGGCGCGGTTTTTCTGGACGCGGCCGGAACGGTCCTGGCACCCTGCTGGCTCGATCGGCGCAGCGCCGGCGCCGCGCTGGAACTCGCCGCGGTGGTCGGCGAGAATCTCGACTATCAGACGCGTGGACTGGCCGGGAAGACGTATTACCTTCGGCAGTCGCAGCCGGCCGAGTTTCGGCGCCTGGAGAGGGCTTTCTTCGTCAAAGACTTTCTCCTGTATCGGCTGACGGGCGAGGCCGCTACCGATCCTTCGTCTGGGCCGCCGAACGGCCGGTGGCCGCGCCAGCTCTGGGACGCCGTCGGCTTTCCGGTGGATCGACTGGCCCCGGTTCGCCCGCACACCGCGGTTGGCGGGACTCTGACCACGGCGGTGGCCGCGCGACTGGGATTGCCGGCGAGGTTACCGGTGGGCGTTGGCGGGCACGATGGCGCGTGCGCGAACGCCGGGGCCGGCGCAATCCTGCCGGGGCAGGTCTGCCTCACGCTCGGCACCAATGGCGTGTCGCGGGCGATCGCCGCCGCGCCGCCGGAACGCGCCCGCGAGCGCCGCGTGTCGCCCTACCATTTCCTGCCAGGGCGCTGGTGCTGCAGTGGCGATCTCGTTCGCGCCGGCTCGGCGCCAACACTCGTGGCCACGTTGCTCGGCGCCGATGCGTCCACCCCGGCGGCGACCGCCGGCGCGCACGCGCGCTTGACGCGCGAGGCGCGCGAGGTCGAGGCCGGGTCGCACGGAGTGATCTACCTGCCATTCCCGGCCGGCCAGGTGAGTCCCGAGCTCCGGACGGACGCGCGGGCCGCGTTCGTCGGCATGACGACCGCGACGACTCCCGCTGCTCTCTATCGAGCCGCACTCGAGGGCGTCGCCTGCGCCTTTCGATCGGTGATCGGGCGACAGCGGGCGATCGGGCTGACGCTGGACGACTTTCGGCTGAGCGGCGGCGGTGCGCAGAACGACCTGTGGGCCCAGATCGTCGCCGACGTGCTCGGGCGTGCCATCACTGTCATGGAGCCGGAGGAAGGCGCCCGAGGCGCCGCGATCTTTCTCGCCGTCGGCCTCGGTTGGTTCGACTCGCCCGAGGAAGCGGTGCAGGAGTGGGTGCGCCCGGTTGCTCGCTATGTTCCGTCGGTCCAGGCGGCCAGCTACGAGCGCGTCTATCGCCGGTTTTGCCGCCTTGCCGATGCGGTGTACGAAGCCGACAGTGAAGGGGAAAACATCAATGGACTGCGATCTGGCGCTGATCAACGGTCAGGTGATCGATCCGATCCGGGGTGAGGTGTACGGCGCCGACGTCGCCGTGAAGGATGGAAAGATCGCGGCAGTCAGTCGCGAGCGGCAGCCGTTCGACGCCGCCCGCACCATCGACGTGTCGGGGGCCTACCTCACCCCGGCGCTGATCGACTGTCACGTTCACTGCTTCGAGCACGTCAGCCCGGGTTCGCTGAATCCCGACCGGATCGGCGTGCGTCAGGGCGTCGGCGTCGTTCTCGACGCTGGCTCTTTCGGTCCGCGCAACGCGGCCGGGTTCTACGAGTACGTCGTTCGCGCGGCGTCCACGCGGGTTTTCGGGCTGGTCAACATTTCTCGCTGGGGGAACTCGACCAATCCGGGAGAGTCTGAAGTCGTTGGCTTCCTCAACCCGACCGAGGTGGTGCGCGTTGTCGAGCGGTCGGGTGGCTGGGTGCGCGGCGTGAAGGTACGCGCGTCGGCGAGCGCGGTTGGAGCGCTCGGCATCCTGCCGGTCCATCTGGCGAAGCAGGCCGCGCGTGAGGCGGGCGTCCCGTTGATGGTCCACATCGGCAACGGGCCGCCGACGCTCGAAGAGGTGTGCGGCGTCCTGACCGATGGAGACGTCGTCACGCATTGCTTTCACGGGAAGGTTGGTGGCAGCGTCACCCGCCGCGGCGACGTGCTACCGGCAATCGCCGACGCGGTCGCCCGTGGCGTGCTGCTGGACGTCGGCCACGGGTCCGGCAGCTTCGCCTGGAAGACCGCCGAGCGCGCTCTCGGCCTGGGTCTCGCTCCGCATTCCATCTCGACGGACCTGCACCGTGGCTGCGTCGACGGGCCGGCCTATTCGCTGGTGGCGACGATGAGTAAGCTGCTGCACCTGGGCATGCCGCTGGTCGACGTGGTGCGGGCCGCGACCGCGACGCCGGCGCGGACGTTTGGCCTGGATCAGGAGTTCGGCCGGATCGACGAAGGTAGCCCCGCGAACCTCTCGACGATTACCATCGTCGATCGCGCTCAGGACCTGTTCGACGTGGAGCGCCAGTCGCGACGAGTCGAGCGCCAGATCGAAGCGCTCTACACCATTCTCGGCGGGACCGTCTACGACGCGGATCTAGCATAGGGAGGTCTGCGGGAATGGTTCGGTGAGAGCTGGCCCACCGGGCCAGCGCTCACCGAAC
>DATLRG010000048.1:0-4592 GCA_035534795.1 Chloroflexota bacterium | reverse complement strand
GACCACACACGGGGCCTTATTGTCAAGATAGCATCCGAGAACAAGTCGACTATGTCTACTTGACCGACGTTCTAGACGGCGACTCGGGCCTCTGAATCCACTGCTGCTCGCCGAAGGTCTTGTAAGTACTCATCTCCTGTCGTCCCTGGTGCCCACTGCTCTTCGATGACGACGCGCTTGAAAAGATGGTACGTGAACGAGTCGACGCGAGCGGCAAGGGTCTGGCCAAGGTAGCTGACGCCGCATTCGCTGGGTGGGACTCGTCTGTCCCGGCGGTTGAAAGGCGCCTCGACGATACGATCTACGATCTGCTCCACCTCGCGTGGCGTCACACGTCGCCGCGTCTCGATGATCTCTCGAATCAGCCGGTCTGTCGGGTGTTGACTGAGATCACCGGTCGTCAAGGCTGCGGCGCGGCGGCGTAACCGTGCGGATGCTGCTGATGCCACGCCCAGGCCGAGGCGACGATGGACTCGAGATCGGCGAAGCGCGGCTGCCAGCCGAGGACGTCGATGGCGCGACGCGGGTTGGCCACCAGGACCGCCGGATCGCCCGGCCGGCGCGGCAGCTCGATCGTCGGAATCGGGTGGCCGGTCACCTTCCGGCAGGTCTCGACGACCTGGCGATTGGAAAAGCCGCTCCCACTGCCGAGGTTGAACGCCTGCCCGGGCGGACTATCGCTCGCGGCGACGCTCACTGCCCGATCGGCCGCGTCCAGCGCCAGTGCGTGCGCGTGGGCCAGGTCGGCGACGTGGACGTAGTCGCGGATGGCCGTGCCATCCGGCGTCGCGTAATCGGTGCCGAAGATCGGGAAGCGCACGGCCTGACCCAGCGCCACGCGCAGGGCGAGCGGAATGATGTGGGTCTCCGGGTCGTGGCTTTCGCCCAGGCGCTCGGTCGCGCCGGCGGCGTTGAAGTAGCGCAGGAAGACCGACCGCAGGCCGTGCGCTCGCCCGTACCACGTCGCGGCGCGCTCGATCGCGAGCTTGGTCTCGCCGTAGGTGTTCGTCGGGGAGAGCGGGTCGGCTTCCTCGATCGGCAGGCGCACCGGGTCCCCGTAGACACCCGCGGACGACGAGAAGACGAACCGCTGGACACCGTTGGCCACCATGCCGTCGAGCAGGTTGATCGAGTTGACGACGTTGTTGCGGTAGTACTTGCCGGGGTCGGCCATCGACTCGCCGGCCTGGATCGAGCCGGCGACGTGGACGACCGCCTCGGCGCCGAAGCGCCGCAGCGCGTTCTCGATCGCCGACCGGTCGGCCAGATCGCCCCGAACGATCTCGAGGTCGAGTCCCGCCAAAGTGTCGGCGTGGCCGGTGGTGAGGTTGTCGAAGACCGCGACCCGGTGGCCGGCGTCGAGGAGCGCGGCGACGACCGCGCTCCCGACGTAGCCGGCCCCGCCGGTGACGAGCACACGCGCGCTCATCGGCTCACCGCCAGCGTCACCGGGTGGCCGTCGAGGTTGACGAACTCGCGGTAGGCGTCGGCTGGCCCCGCGCCCGGGCAGAGGTCGCGCGAGAGCGTCTCCTGCTTGACGTACGCCGCGAAGCGTTCGAAGACCTCTTTCAACGCCGGGTCCGTCGTCACGTAGTAGGTCGTGATCCGCTCCTCGATGCGGAAGTCGGCCGCCTTGCGCATTGTCTGGAGCCGATGGACCAGCTCACGGGCCTGCCCCTCTTGACGTAACAATGGCGTCACGGTCGTCGCCACGGCCACCGCCAGGTTGTTCTCGGTCGCGACGCTCAGGCCGGGGCGCTCCGAGACGACCACCTCGACTTCCTCCGGCGTCAGGACGAAGCCAGCCACCGTGACCGGCTTCCCCGCCTCGACCTCGCGCGCGACGGTCGTCGCGTTGGCGGCCTTCAACGCGGCCATCACGTTTGGCAGCTCCCGCTGGTACTTCGGGCCGAGGAGCCGCGGCTTTCCTTTCACCGTGTACTCGACCAGGTCGCCCAGGTCTGAGACGAACGTCACCTGCTTGACGTTCAGCTCGTCCTCGATCTGGCCGGCGAGACGTTCCAGCGCGGGACGCTCCGACGGCTCCGGCAGCTTGACCAGCACCTCGCCGAGCGGCTGGCGCACCTTCAGCGCCGCCTTGCTGCGCGCCGACCGCCCGAGCTCGACCACCGCGCGGACCAGCGCGGTGTCGCGCAGCAATTGCTCGTCGAGCAGGGCCGCGTTCGCCCGCGGGTACGGATTCAGATGGACGCTCGCCGGCGCGGCCGCGTTCGCCGTGCGGACCAGGTTCTGGTAGAGCTCCTCGGACAGGAACGGCACGATTGGCGCGAGCAGGGTGGTCAACTGGACCAGCGTCTCGTAGAGCGTCTGGTACGCGGCGGCCTTGTCGACGTCGACCTCGCTCTTCCAGAAGCGGCGGCGACTCCGGCGGAGGTACCAGTTCGAGAGGTCCTCGAAGAACGCCTCGCAGCCGCGCGTCGCGTCGATCGGGTCGTAGCCGCCGATGGCTCGGTTCGCCGCGTCGGTCACTTCTTGCAGCCGCGCGAGAATCCAGCGATCCAGCGCCGGCCGCTGCGCGACCGGCACCGTCGGCGCGTTCGGGTCGAAGCCGTCGATGTTCGCGTAGGTGACGAAGAACGAGTAAACGTTCCAGAGCGTCAGCAGCTTGCGACGCGTCTCGTCCGCCAGGCCGTAGCCGAAGTTCAGGTTCGACTCGGGATTGGCCGAGCAGTAGATCCAGCGCATCACGTCGGCACCCATCTTCTCGACGGCGTCGCTGAACGAGATCGCGTTGCCGGCGCTCTTGTGCATCGGGCGGCCGAACTCGTCGAAGACCTTCTCGTAGACGAAAACGCGCTGGTAGGGTGACGTGCCGACGAGCGTCACGCTCATGAACAGCATCGAGTAGAACCAGAGGCGGATCTGCTCGCGCATCTCCAGCACCAGGTCGGCCGGGAACCACTTTTCCCAGTAGGCGCGATCGGTCAGGTAGTCGAGCGTCGAGAACGGCACGATGCCGGCGTCGAGCCAGCAGTCGCCAACCTCCGGGATGCGCGCGGCGACGCTGCCACACTTCGGGCAGCGGATCTTCACCTCGTCGATCCAGGGGCGGTGCAGCTCGCGCAACTGGTCCAGCCCCGAGACGGCCAGACTCTCGAGCTCGGCCTTCGACCCGACGACGGTCAGCTCCCCGCAGTCGCAGATGTAGAACGGCAGTGGCAAGCCCCAGTAGCGCTTGCGCGAGATGCTCCAGTCGCCCATGTTGTTGAGCCAGTCTTCCATGCGTTTGCCGGCCCACTCGGGCACCCACGCGACCGCGCGCGCCGCCTGGATCATCAGCGGGCGGACCTGCTCGGCCGAGATGAACCACTCGTCGGCGAGCTTGAAGACGAGCTCCGTCGCGCACCGCCAGCAGACCGGGTAGCGGTGGGTGTAGTCCTCGGCGACGTAGAGCAGGCCGCGCTGGGCCAGATCGTTGACGATCAGCGGGGCGACCTCGCCGACGTTGCGCCGGCTGAGCCAGGCGAAGCCGTCGAAGTAGTTGCCGGCGTCGTCGATGGGCACGATCACCGAGAGATTCTCGATCTTGCTCAGCTCGTAGTCCTCGGCGCCGCAGCCCGGCGCGATGTGGACGATGCCGGTCCCTTCCAGCTCCGACACGTCGTACCACCTGACGATGCGGTGGACGACGCCGCGCTGGACCGGCAGCTCGGCGAACGGCGCGACGTACTCCAGGCCGACGAGCTCGCTGCCTTTGAGCGTGCGCTCGACCGTATAGGGCCCGCGGAGCATGCCCACGGTGCCTTTCGCCAGGTAGTAAAGCTGGTCGCCCTGGCGGACGGCCACGTAGTCACGGTCCGGGTGGACCGCCGCGGCCACGTTCGCCGGCAAGGTCCAGGGCGTGGTGGTCCAGACCAGGATCGACTCGTTCGGGCGGCCTTTCAGCGGCAGCTTCAGCGTGACCGAAAGGTGCGTGACCTCGCGGTAGCTGTCGATCAGCTCGTGCTGCGAGAGCGACGTCCCGCAGCGGGTACACCAGGGGAGCGACCGCGCTCCACGGCGGAGCCAGCCCTTCTCCTGGCAGACCTTCAGGAAGTGCCAGATGTACTCGATGTTCTGGTCGGTCATGGTGTAGTAGGAGTGGTCCCAGTGCATCCACTGGCCCAGCCGGATCGACTGCTCGGTCTGGACGCCCGCGAAGTGGCAAACGCGCTCGCGGCAGCGCTCCGAGAACTGCGCCAGGCCGTAGGCCTCGATCTCACGCTTCGAGTTCAGGCCCAGGTCCTTCTCGACCTCGACCTCGACCCACAATCCCTGGCAATCGAAGCCGTTCTGGTAGCGCTCGTCTTTGCCGAGCATCGCCTGGTAGCGCTGAAAGATGTCTTTGTAGGTGCGCCCCCAGGCGTGGTGTACGCCCATCGGGTTGTTGGCGGTGATCGGGCCGTCGATGAACGAGAAGCGCGGCCGGCCCTGGTTCTGGCGGACGAGCTGATCGAACGCTCGCGACTCCTTCCAGAAGTCGAGCGTCTTGAGCTCCATCGCCGTGAAATCCGGCTTGCTCGCAACCGGTTTGAACAATGCGTCCTCCTACTACTCTGTCGAGGAGGGAATGATGGATGAGGTGGCTGGCA
>DATLRG010000047.1:0-4759 GCA_035534795.1 Chloroflexota bacterium | reverse complement strand
AATCTGCCAACCGCCTCATCCATCATTCCTTCCTTGACGCTCTACTGATGAAATCGGTTGCGCTGGCGGGGATCGAAGGCGTCGCTGAGGCCATCGCCGAGCAGGTTGAAGCCGAGCACGAGCACCGCGATCGCGAGGCCGGGGAACACCGCCATGTACGGCGCGACCATGATGTAGTTGCTGGCCTCGCTGAGCATCGTTCCCCATTCCGGGTCCGGCGGCTGCACTCCCAGCCCCAGGAAGCCGAGTCCGGCTGCGGTCAAAACGGTGCCGCCGATGCCGAGCGTGGCTTGCACGATCAGCGGACTCAGCGAGTTGGGCAGCAGGTGTCGGGCGATGATGGCGCCATCAGACGACCCGAGAGCACGCGACGCCAGGACGTAATCCTCGAACTTGACCGACAGGACAGTGCCGTACGTCAGGCGCACGACGCCCGGGGCCATCGCGATGCCCGCGGCGATAATCACGCCCGAGATTCCCAGTCCAATGACGCTAATGATGGTGATCGCCAGGATAATCGTCGGAAAGGTCAAGAGGACGTTGGCCACGCCCAGGATCACGTCCGAGATCCAACCGGTGTAATAGGCCGCGAGCGCACCGAGGGGAATTCCGCTGCCCATCGCGATGACCTCGGCGGTGCATCCGATAAAGATGGAGATGCGGGCCCCTGCCAGCACGCGGCTGAAGAGGTCCCGCCCGAGCTCATCTGTCCCGAACAGATGCTGCGCGCTTGGGCCACTCAGGACGTTCGCCAGATCGGCGGCGTCTGGCTGGTACGGCACGACCGATGGTCCGAAGATGCCAATGGCCAGAAAGATCCCCACCAGGACACCGCCGACGACCGCCGCCGGATAGCGTCTGAAGGCGCTACTCAGCCACGGTACTCCTCCAGTCACGCGTGAATCCGCGGCGGTGCGCGCGGCGAGCGACTCGGTCATCGGCTCAACTCCCCGGCACGCTCCCGCCAAGACGTGGGTCCAGATACGTGTAGAGCACCTCGACCAGCGCATTGATCAGGATGAAGCTGAACGCGAAAACGAGCACCGCCCCTTCGACGACAGGATAGTCCCGGTCGCGGACCGCGCTAATCAGCAGGTACCCCATGCCCGGCCACGAGAACAGCGTTTCGATAATCACCGACCCGCCGAGGAGGTAGCCGAAGTGAAGGCCGATCGCGGTGACTGTTGGAATCAATGCGTTACGTAAAGCGTGGCGGACGACGACGACCCGGTCGCGCAACCCTTTCGCGCGGGCGGTTCGGACGTAATCGCGGTTGAGGGTGTCGATCAAGCTCGCGCGGGTCAGCCGGGCGATGATCGCGGTACCGGGCAGTCCCAGGGAGATGGCCGGCAGGATCAGGTAGCGCAGCCCGCCAATGCCGCTGCTGGGGAGCAGCCGGAGCTGGACCGCGAAGAGAATCATCAACATGAGGCCCAGCCAGAAGTTGGGCAGCGAGACGCCAGCCACCGCGAAGGCCATGCCCCCGTAATCGAGCGGTGACCGCTGGTACACCGCGGCGATGGTCCCAAGCGCTAATCCGATCGGTACCGCGATGAACAGACTCGCGACGGCCAGCAGCAGGGTGGCGGGATAGTGCGTCAGCACCTCTTCGACGACCGGGCGCCCGCTGTACATCGACTTGCCGAGGTCGCCGCGCACGACGTCGCGCAAGAACAAGACGTACTGCACGTACACCGGACGATCCAGCCCGAGCTCGTGGCGGATCAGGGCGCGATCCGCCGCGGTCGCTTCGGGCCCGGCCATGAGAGTTGCCGGGTCCCCGGGCACGATCCGGAAGACGATGAAGACCAGCGTCGCCACGACGAACACCGTCGGGACAAGCTGGACGAATCGCCGGACGAGCTGCTGAGACATCTCAGGTCTTGGCCGCCCCGTCGAATCGAACGAAAACGACGGGCATGAGGTCTACCCCGGAAACGTTCTTCCGCGTGGCGATGATTCCGTCCGGCACGTACAGATAGATCCAGGGCGCGTCGTCCATCACGGTCTTCTGAATTTGCTGGTAAATCCCGGCCCGCTTCGCCGGATCGACGGTCGTCTCGCCTTTGCCGATCAGGTCGTTCACGGTTGGATTGTTGTAGAAGACCATGTCCCAGTTGGTCACAGCCTTGTCGAGGCTATTGGTCCGCCAATCGAAGAGCGACATCACCGAGCCGGGATCCCCGGTGGAGGGATTGAAGGCCCAGAAGAACGTGTCGTACTGGACCTGCGTCGGCGGGATTTTCGGGTTGTCCAGGTAGTTGCTGATGCGGACCGACGATTCCACTTTCCAGATCTTGAGGTCGACGCCGATCTGCTTGAGCTGCGACTGAACGGCCTGACCCACCTGGATGTCCTCGGGATACTCCCCCTCGGCGATCAACAAGTTCGGGGAAAGCGTCGTGCCGCCTTTACGCAGGATACCGTCCGATCCCGGCTGCCAACCGGCGCTCCCGAGAAGCTGTTTGGCCTTGTCCGGGCTGTAGTCGTAGAGGAACGTCTTTGAATAGCCGGTGAGGCCGGGGGCGAAGGGCGAATCGAGCGGTGAGGCGTAGCCGAAGAAGAGGGCCTTGCAGATCGCCTCCTTGTTGACCGCATAATTCATCGCCTGGCGCACGGACTTGTCTTTGAACTCGGAGCGCAGGAGATTCATTCCGACGTAGTAGCCACGGAGGCTGGGCTTGCGGATCACCGAGATGTCCTGACGACTGCCGAGCTGCGGCGCCTCGGACGGCGGGACGTCGTAGATGACGTCCGCCTCGCCACTCTCCAACGCGGCGACCCGGGCCGCGGGCTGGAGCACCGGCTTCATGATCAGCGTTTGGATGGAGGGCTTGGTGCCGAAGTAGCCGTCGTTGCGCACGAGGGTCAGACTCTGTCCGGCGATGAACTCCTTGACCTGATACGGGCCCGTCCCGACGGGATGGAGGCCGATGTCGTCGCCATATTTCTTCAGAGCGGTCGGGCTGATAATCCCACCCGATCCGTGCGCCAGATAGTTGAGCATTGCGCCGACGGGCTGCTTCGTCACGATGGTCACGGTCGACGGGTCCGCGACGACGACGTCTTTCAGGTACCTGCGCCAGGTGCCGCCATTCGGACGGGGAGTCGTCGGGTTGGGGTCGGCCAGGCGCTCGAAGTTCACTTTCACCGCGTTCGCGTCGAAGGGCGTTCCATCGTGGAAGGTCACTCCCGGGCGCAGCTTGAAGGTCCACGACGTGCCATCCTCCGACACCTGATACGACGTGGCAAGGTCCGGCTGGAACTTCATGTTGGCGTCGAAGGTGTAGAGGCGACTGAAGATGGCGTAGAGGCCGTCGTACGACGAGGGATAATCGAGCGGATTGCCGGGATCCAGGTTCTTGATCTGGAGACTCTGCGCATAGACAATCTGGCCCGTCCCCGAGGCGGTGGAAACCGCCGTCGCAGCCGGCTTGGAAGATGCCGCCGGCGTCGCGCTCGGCGCGGCCGCTTGAGTCGCGGGGGCGGCCGGGCTCCTGGTCGCGGGTGCTGGCGCCGCGGCCGGCTGGACCGTCGCGGGTGCCGGGGCCGACTGGCAGGCCTGGAGCAGGGGCATGCACGCAACGCCGCCCGCGACAGAGACGATCCTCAACAACGACCGACGGGAGAGCTGATTTGACCGCCGCACCACATCCTCCAAAAGTCCTAAAGTTAGGACATTGCGCATCGTAGCAAAGTGATTTATTCTTGTCAAGAGCTTCTTCCAAGGAGGATGTGCCAATGCAGGGACCGGAGTTCCCCCGCCCGGGGGCCGAAGTCATCGAAGTGCTCAGTCGCGCCAGCTCGGCCTCCATCACGACGATCTTACGCCGCAAGGGCATCAACAACGTTTGGATACCGGTGAAGCCGCTCGTCCACGGCATGAAGACCGTGGGGCCGGCCGTGACGGTCCGCAGCGTCCCGGGGCGCGAGGACATTGCCCCGCTGGCCTACCAGCCGGGGACGCGGTTCCCCGGGCATCCCGACGACGCGATCGAGGCCATCCAGCCCGGCGACGTTCTCGTCCACGACGGGCTGGGATTTACGCACCAGGGCCTCTTCGGCGATCTGTTGACGCTACGGCTGAAGACGAAAGGTGCGGCCGGGCTCGTCAGCGACATGGCCGTGCGCGACTCGACCCACCAGCCGGAGCGAGAGCTGCCGATTTTCTGCCGTGGCACCGCCAGCCCGGGCGGCACGGTCTACAACGTCGACTTCAACGTCCCGATTGGCTGCGGCGGGACGCTCGTCTGCCCGGGCGACATCGTGATCGGCGACGACGACGGCGTGGTGGTCATCCCGCGCGCCCTGGCCGACGACGTCGTCGAGGATGTGATTTACCACGAGGAATTGGAGACGTACCTCCGCAAGCTATTGGCCGAAGGGGCAGAATTGCGCGGCACCTACCCGCCCAGTCCCGAGACGGAACGCCGTTTCCGTGAGTGGCGCGCGGAGCAAAGCCGTTCGTGACGAAACCGAATCCTGCGGCGGCTCGCGTCTTGACGGGCGGCCCAACGGCCTGTAGGATGTCTCAACGTTATATCATCGAGCGCATGCTGGGCTGCCGCTGCGCTCGGTCGTGTTTGCACCGTCGTCGCTGCCTTGAAAGGCAGGCGAAGGGACGAGAGGACTAAAGTCCCGGGAACCGTCGCCGCGCTCGCCCGGCTTCAGCCGAGCGTCCCTTCGCCCGCATTGCAAGGCCGCGACGACGGTTTGCAAGCACTATAATCATGCCACGGTGAGAACTCCATCGCCGTGG
>DATLRG010000046.1:0-14285 GCA_035534795.1 Chloroflexota bacterium | reverse complement strand
GGCCCGCCGCCCACTTCTCCTCACCCCTTTCCCACCTGCCTCGGTGGTCGATCAGCTATGATGATTGTGTCGAATCGGAAGAGGAGGACACGATGGGCGTCGTCCATCGACAGGCCGCGGCAGCCGGCGCGGCAACCTGGGACTACGAGACGGTCGCGGTCAAGGAGTACGACGAGGGCAGCGCGAGCCAGGGGGCGACCCGCCGCATCCTGATCGGACGCGATGAGGGCGCCGAGGACTTCATCGTCCGCTACTTCACCATCCCGCCGGGTGGCCATTCGTCGCTCGAGCATCACCGACACCAGCACGGGGTGGTGATCGTGAATGGCCACGGCCGCGTGCTGCTGGGCGACCGGTGGGCGGAGATCGGCGTCGGCGACGCGGTGTTCATCGAACCGGACGAGGTCCACCAGCTCCAGGCCGACGCGCACCAGCCGCTCGGCTTCATCTGTGTGATTCCAGCCTGGGCAAAAGCCAACGCGCGGTCATAACTGATGATTCCCAGCATGACGGTCCCACTCTCCGGCGAAAGGTTTCAGGTCGTCTACCGGATCAGAGGCGGCGAGGCCGAAGCGCGAGCCATCGCGCGGGACATCTGCATCGAGCAAACGGTCGAGTTTCCGGCCGATCTAGTCCCCGCGGGGGACATCCGCGAGCAGATCGTCGGCCGGATCGAGTCGCTGGAGCCGCGCGACGACGCGTCCTGCCAGGCCAGCATCAGCTACGCCGTCGAGACGACCGGCGGCGAGCTGACCCAGCTCTTGAACGTCATTTTCGGCAACTACAGCATGAAGCCCGGCGTGCGCGTCGAGCGGTTGGACCTGCCCGCATCGTCGCGGCGCGCTCTGGGCGGCCCACGCTTCGGGCGCGCGGGCCTGCGGGCGCTCCTCGACGTGCCGCGGCGGCCGTTGCTCTGTAGCGCGCTCAAGCCGCTGGGGCTGCCGCCGGCCGCGCTCGCCGACCTCGCCTACCAGATGGCGCTCGGCGGCATCGACGTCGTCAAGGACGACCACGGCCTCGCCAACCAGCCTTTCGCGCCGTTCGACGAACGCGTGCGACGCTGCGCCGACGCGGTGGCCCGCGCGAACCACGAGACCGGACTGCGCTGCATCTACCTGCCCAACGTCACCGCCGTGGGAGACGTCACGGTCCGGAACGCGCGGTTCGCGAAAGCCGCGGGCGCGGGCGGATTGCTCGTCTCGCCCGGGCTCGCGGGACTGGGCAGCGTGACGCAGTTGGCGACTGACGCCAGCATCGGCCTGCCGATCCTGAGCCACCCGGCCTTCCAGGGCAGTCTCGTCGCCAGTCCCGACAGTGGCATCGCGCACGACGTCCTGTTCGGGCAGATCGCGCGGCTGGCCGGCGCCGACGCCAGCATCTATCCGAACTATGGCGGCCGCTTCGCGTTCAGCCGCGACGAGTGCCGCGCCATCGCCGAGAGCGCCGCCGCGCCAATGGACCCGATCAAGCCCAGCTTCCCCGTGCCCGGCGGCGGGATGACCGTGGCGCGCGTCCCCGAGCTACTCGACTTCTACGGCCGCGACGTGATCTTCCTGATCGGCGGCGGCCTCCATCAGCACGGTCCCGACCTGGTGAAAAACTGTCGGGCTTTTCGGAGACTGGTCGAGGGTAGGTGAGGGCTGGGTGGCCAGCGAAACTGGTCCGGCCGCGTAGACAGCGAATAGAACGTTTGATAGAATCGCGCTGCCCGGGTCTCGAGGACGCCGGAGATCGATCGCGTTCCGCGTCTGCCTCCTCGCTCCGGGGAGGCCCTGGGTGGGCGAATGCCGGTCCGTTCTGTATGGAGGGTAGAGCATGTGAGCGACATCTCGACACGGGTCTGGTTGGATGAACGGCTGTGGGACGGCGTGAGGAATCGGGCCGAAGCCGAGGGAATGACCATTCGCGAGTTGATCCCGCGACTGGTGCGACACGGCCTGAACGAACCAGCAGTCATGGCGGAGCCGGTCGCGGTGGCCGTGCCGTCCTCGACGCCCGCTCTCGACTCGCCATCGTCGGAGCCGGGGCCACCCGTGGTGGCGCTATCAGACGTTTACCAGTGCGGCGTCTGCGGCGCACAGGTCCGACTGGGCGGCTTGAGCAATCACCTGGGGCGGCATCTTAAAGAACAACAAGCATCCGACGCTGAAAGGAGCTAGCGGTGGCAGTTACTCCGGAAAGAATGCAGGAGATCAGGCTGGACCTGCTCAACCTGATTGAGGTGTACAAGGACATGCTGGAGTCGGTGAACCCGGTCTTCCTGCTCAGCGAGTACGCGAGTGAGGACGGCGCACCGACCGACGACGAGATGAACCGGTTACGCGACGAGGTCCTGCCGAAGATCCACCAGCGCTACCTGACACTGTACAGCACGATCGAGGATAAAGTCTCGCAGATGCTGCACCAGTACGGCGACCTGTGTCAGGAAGCGCTCCAGGGGATCGGCGAGAACGTCGACGACGACCGGATGGAGCTTCGGCTGAATCTGTCGACTGAGATTCAGCGCGGCATCGGCGTCATCACCGATGCGTTGAAGGCGCTCAAGCCACGCGATATTCTCCAGGCGTATCGGACCGCGAAGCGCGCCCCGAGCCGGACCTTCGACATGATGTTCCGTGAGCTCGAGCCCAAGATTCAGAAAAAGTACCTGGACACTGTCAGCGACTCGTACGAGATTTTGATGATGCTCGCCGAGAAGGCAGCGGTCGCCGCGATGGCGATGCAGAAGGACAAAGGTGGTCTGCCGCAGGCTCCCCATCAGGTAGGAGTCACCGACGGGTCGCGGTAGAGCGCGACCGATTTCGATCCGAACGGCTGCTCTCGCCTCACTGCGCGACGCTCGCCGCGACCCGCACGCCGAAGAATTCGCCCGGCAGTATCACCGCGAGCTGGTCCAGGACGCGCTGGCGGCTCTCGTTTCGGGGCCGCGCGGTAGGCCTCGGCTGATTCATAGGAGTGGTAGCTTCCGTCGATGACGCGGGAGTACCGCGCCCACGCGATCTGCCTGCTGACGCCTGCCCGAGCCCATGCTTGGCCTGACTGACGCACCGGGTTACAATGGACCCGCGTCTGCTATCGACGATGAAGCGACTGACCCGGTCGTCCATGCTGTTTCGTCTCACGAACTCTTACGACTCCTCATTGTCTCTCCGATTGGCACCCTCGCGCGGCCGTGTTGACGGGTTTGGCGGCGGATGCGAAGCGGGCAGCTCGCCCAAAGGTAGGGCAATGCTTCGACCTGATAGCCACCTCAGCGCTCGGCCGCACGGTGCGCGCTGCGATCGGGACCGGTGACGCCCCTTCCCACCGCGATTGACACTGCTCCAGCACCTTCCGAGACCCAGTGGCGTCCCGGGGGGCGCTGGATCACGGGCGTGGATCGGGAGCTCGCGCTCCTGGTCATCCTCTTCGCCTGCCTGCGCCTGGCCGCCGTCTTGTTCCTCGGCTCGGGCGGAAACGTCTACCAGGGCGACTCCGACCTGCAGTTCTACCGGAGCGTGGGCGAGCTCTCGCTTGGCGGCTACTACCCCTTGCTGGACTACTGGATGGAGTACCCACCGCTCTTCCCGTGGCTCGTCGTGGGCATCTACCAATTGTCGCTCCTGCTGCCCGCCTGGCCCAACAACCTGCTCTGGTTCCAGGTGATGCTCTCCACGGTCCTGGCGATCTTCGACGTGGGCAACGTCATCCTCGTCTCTGGGCTGGCGAAGCTGCTCCACGGCCGCCGGGCCGCCGTGCGCGCCGCCTGGATGTACGCGCTGCTCTTCATTCCCCTCTTCGCGCTGCTGAGCTGGTTCGACACGATCCCACTGTTCTTCCTGCTGCTGACCGTCTGGCTGGCGCTGCGCGGACGCGGCGGCACGTCTGGCGCGGTCGCCGGTCTCGGTCTGATGGTCAAGATCATCCCGATCCTCGCCGTTCCCGCTGCCTTCCTCGGCTTCCAACAGTTCCGCGCGCGGCTGCGCTTCACGACAGCGCTGGCGATCGCGGTCGGCGCCGTGGTCGCGCCCTTTCTCTGGCTCAACCCCACCATGCTCGTCGCGAGCGTGCGCTTCATCGCCTCCCGAGACTCCTGGGAGACCATCTGGGCCCTGCTCGAGGGCTACTTCGGCACCGGCCGCGTCCCGCCGCTCGCCGCGCGCTTCGATCCCCAGATGGCCACCTGGGAGCTGCACCCGAGCACGTTGCCGTGGTCGGCGATCACCGGTGTGTTTCTGCTCCTCTGTTTGCTGCTCTACACCCGGCATCTCGACTGGCAGAAGCCCGCGGTCGCGATCCCCGCGGTCGCGCTCACGGTGAACCTGTTCCTGCTCTTCTCCAAAGGCTACAGTCCGCAGTTCCTGGTCTACCCGCTGGCCCTGCTGGTCGTGCTGCTGCCCGACGTGCGCGGCGCGGCCGTCGCGGTCCTGCTCACGGCCAACAATCTCGTCGAGTGGCCCTTTGCCTTTGGTCTGACGAGCGACGATCGCCTGGCCTGGCTCGTCGTCGGCAACCGCACCTTCTTGCTGGTCTGGTTGAGCGTCGAGTACGCCGGGCTGCTCGTCGCCCGTCCCGAAGGAATCTGGGCGTGGCTGCGCACGCGGCTGCGCTGGATCGTCGGCGCGGCAGCCACGCTCGCGGTTGCCGTCGGCATCCTGATCGTCCTCGGCCACTACGTCACGCCGAATCGACCCGACGACGCCGTCGCCGTGGCCAACTACCTGACGTCGTTCGCCGGGCCGGATCAGGCCGCGATCGCGTCGTCGCGCGATGCCTTCTACCAGGTCCGCCCGCGGGTCGCGATTGGCGACTGGGTCCTGGCCGAGAGCGACGCTGGGGAGTGGCCGACCTCGCTCGACGATCGCGTCAGCACACTGCGCCAGGGGCGGTCTCGCGTCTGGCTGATCGTCGACCAGTCCGGGAAAAACTCGGCCGACGCGGGCAAGCTGGTCCAATCCATGGATGCCTGGGGCTCGCGTGCGACCGACGTCTGGTTCGGACGTTTCCACCTGCTCGGCTACGTCGCCTCGACCCCATCGGACCAGGCGCCGAGCGTCCACCTCCACGACGTCTTTGGTGGCGTCCTGGGCCTCCAGGGATACGATCTATCCACGCGCGACCTGGCGCCGGGCGGCGGGCTCACGCTGGCGCTCGACTTCGAGACCGAGGCGCCGGTCGGCAAGGACTACAAGGTCTTTGTCCACCTGGTGGACGCGAACGGACAGATCATCACCCAGAGCGACCGGCCGCTCTCCCACGCCGGACGGGCCAGCTCAAAGTGGTCCGTGGGCGAGACGGACCGCGAGGGCTACGATCTGCTCGCCCCCGCCGACGCGGCCTGCGGAGACTTCACGCTGGAGGCCGGCCTCTACGACCCGGCAACCGGCCAGCGCCTCGAGATCACCAGTGGCGCGGACGTGGGCCACGACACAGTGGTACTCGCCCAGCCGCGGGCGTGCCCGAACCAGGGGCAGCCGACGCCGCGCTCGTGACCGGGACCGCAGCGGTAGCGAATCGATGACCGGGGGATTGCGCCGGTCAACGTAAGGACTGCCGCGCCGCGAGCGCTTCGGGATTGACTATCCTGGTGAAATCGCCATCCAGGTAGCAGGTGATGCTCGCCACGACCGACTCGACGAGCCGCTCGCAGTTGGCGGCCGTCACCTACCCGATGTGCGGCGTGAGGACGACGTTATCCAGCGACTTCAGCGGGTGTCCAGCCGGCAGCGGCTCGCAGCCGTACACGTCCAGGCCAGCGCCCGCGATGCGGTGTTCCCGCAGCCCGTCCACCAGCGCGTCCTCGTCGACGATGGGCCCGCGGGCGACGTTGATCAGGTACGCGGAGCGCTTCATCAGACCGAGGTGGCGCCGCGTCACCAGCCCACGCGTCCGATCAGACCACAGGCAAGGCTGTGTCTCAGCATACCCGCCAGACCAATCGGAAAATTGCCGCAGGCCGGTCGCCCGGGCCTATGGTACACGCATTCCGTCGAGACTGCTCGACGAAGGCGCCGAGATGCTTACTCTCTCGGGGCAGAATCGGCCAGTCCATCCGCGAGGCTGACGAGCGTGTCGCGATACTCCAACTGTTCCCACCACTCGGGCTCGTCGCGCGCCAGACACTCCGCCCCGCACCAGGCGCCGACCAGATTTCCCGCCATGCTCGCGACCGAATCCGCGTCACGCCCGGCGTTCACCGCTGTCAAGATGACCTGGCGGGGATCGTCCGGCGAGCGCAGGAAGCAGTACAGCGCCGCGGGTACAGACTCTAGCGCGAAGGCGCCGTTAAAAATGTACGCGAAAACCTCTCGCGGGTCCGGTGTGTCCAGGAAGTCGGGTAATTCTCGAATACGTTCGCTCAGGCGGACGGTCTTTCCTCCTGGTTTGCGCTCCGGTGTTGGCTCGGGTTCGAGTCCGTCGAGGCAGGCGCTAATAAAGCCAACGCAGCCCCGAACGTCGCAAGGCTCTTCCTGGGCACCGGCGTTCTGGACGGACCACGCCACGCCGGCCGCGATGGCGACCGCGCCGGCCACGCCGACCGGGTGGGTGTGCGTTGGCAGCGCCGAGAGAATCGCTTCGTGGACGAGATCCGCCGGCGACGCGTCAGCGGCGTGGAGCAGACCGATCGGCGCCGCGCGCATCGCGGCGCCGTTGCCCGCCGAGTCGACGATCTGACTGATCCGCCACCACGGCACGCCGCGCCCCAGCGCCTCGACCGCCTCGGTCGTCGCCCGGCCCTTGCCCCGCCCGATGGGGAGCCACGCGATGAGGCGCGTGACAAAATCGTGCGGGCGAAAACGACCGTTCGTCGCCAGCAGGCTTCGGGCGACCTCGATGGTGAGCTGCGTATCGTCGGTGATCGTCCCGATTGGTCCCTCGCGCCAGCCGTGCCAGGGAATGTAGTGTCGGAGACCCTCTTCCCCGAACCGTTCCCGAATGCGCCCGGGAGCCCACCCTTCGACGCGACATCCCAACGCGTCGCCAACCGCGCCCCAGAGGAGGCTACCGCGGAAGCGGTCTCGCAACACAATATCTGATGGTATCACTGCTGCGAGACCTCCTGATTACTTTGGTGGCGCGGCCGCCGCGCGCGCGCGCGGGCGCGGGACTCCCCTCGCCATCAACGGCGACTATATCACGATGGCGCGGCCGCCGCGCGCGGGCGCGGGACCCTTGCGAGACGGACTCTCCCCGCCCGTGATCCGGCGATTGGGGGCGCCAGTCAAGCAGACTCGATGCACTCGGGTGAGGAGTAGCCACTTTAGACTGTCGTCTCCTGGCCAGCGTGGACGAGCTGCGCCGCCAGCTCGAGCGCATCCACCGGCCAGTATTCTTCCGGGCGCGGCCGGCGGACGTTTGCCAAACCGGCCGCGGGCCGGCAGGCCAGCACCTTCTCGCGCCACTGCGCGGGAATCGCCGCCAGGCCGTGGACCGCGCCAAGCAGCGCCCCGGCGATCGCCGCGTTCGTGTCGGCGTCACCGCCGGCCACCACCGTTCGCACGACGCCTTCTTCCAGGCTGGGGGCATGCAGAAGCTGGTAGAACGCGTTCTGCAGCGCGATCAGCACCCAGCCCTGGTTGCGCTGGTAGTCCCCGGGCGGCTCAGCCGCGGCACGGCGCAGGGTCGCGAGCACGGCCGGCTCCCGACCGTTCGCGGTTGCCCAGTCCAGCGTCTGCTGGTAGACGGACGACCGAGCCGCACCGCCCACGATGCCACGGGAGACCGCCACGACAAAAACGGCGCACGATTCCTGACAGATCGGCTGCGGATGGGTCAGCTTGCTGTCATCCCGCGCCAGATCCGCGAGTTGGTCGAGCGGTAGCGCGTGCCCCCAGATGCCGAGCGGGCTGATCCGCATCAATGAGCCGTTGGCCTGGCTCGTCGGGGAAGCGCTCGCCAGCAACCGCGCAGCAACCCGGTTACCCTGCAGGTCGTCGCCGGAGACTGCGCCCAGTGCATGACCGATCGTCGTGCCGCAATCGAACGGGGCCGATCGGTACCACCCCACGTAGGCCTGGGCGACCGCTTCGCGGTCGTAGCCACCGGTCGCGACGATCGCGCGGGCCAGCGCCAGGGCCAGCTCGGAATCGTCGGTGGGCTGGCCGGCCAGGGTGTGCCACGGGCTCAGCGGACCGTCGTCTTCGAGCAGGCACGGTCCGTCGGGATACCGGCGGCGAATCTCGGCGCTCGACCGGAACTCGACCAGGCTCCCCAGCGAATCGCCAGCGATCTGGCCGAGGGGGCAGCCCTGGGCCCGGCGGAGCGCAGTCGGATCGACCGATGGCCCGCTCGTCCGCGGCGCATTCTGCTGAGCGGGTTGGCCAGAGTCTTGAATCTCCATCTACGACCTCACTGTTTGGAGCGCGTCTCGCGCCGTTTTCACGCGGTCGAAGTCATCTCCGCGCTGGTTGTGCTCGCAAAGAATGATCTGCCGGACCGTGACGGCGATCATCGCGTGATCGAGGAGCGCGTAGCAAAGCGCTTCGGCCATGGCGATGGCAGGGGACGTGGCATAGTCGGGATAACGAGCCGCCATCAAATACGCGGCGACGGACGGCACCTGAAAGACCTCGGCCTTCTCCAGAGCGGCACGGGTAGCTGCGTACACGATATCCGGCGTTGCCCGGACACGGTGTCCATCCTGGTAGGCAATGGTGATTGCCTGGATGACCCAGCGTCGATCGTTCCCCCGCGCCATTTGATACCCGCCAGTCACCACCGCGGTCCCCTGGTGGAACCCTCGCGCTCCGGTAGCAGCCACGAGACGTCGGCATTCCGCCTCGTACCTCGGACCGGCCGCCAGTCTGATGTCCTTCGCCCAGCTACTCTGGCCATTCAGATGATTGTTCGCGGAGATCATGATCGCGGCGACTGGCTGTGTCAGCAGATTGCCGTCGCTGACCTGGATCGTCGTCGCACCGACGACAAATGGGTCCTGGTCGGACACCAATACCCCCCGCGCAGCGGGCGCCCGCCTTGTTGAATCGTTACCAACTGGCAGGCTACCTTGAGAGGCTACCTTGAGAGGCTACCTTGAGATTGAGTAACTCAGGTTCGTTCACGTGGCTGGCGCCGAAGGCGCGGCATCGCGGACCTCTTCGGGTAAGCGCCCGAGGACCGCCGCGTACACGCCACGAGCGAGCTCCAGCGCCTCTTGCGCTTCGGTCACGTCGGCCCGTCGGGATCACCCGGATAGCGGTATCGCCAGGCGTATTCGGTTAGCACAGCAGCCCGTCGCACCAGACTCTCCAACGTCGCATCGTTCGCCACGCATTGCTGACCGATCTCGACGAGGTCGTGGGTCTTCCGGAAGGGTTGGTCGTGCCACACGAGAAAGACCTTCAACGACTTTTCGGCAAGTTGCTGGCAATGGAAAACGATATCAGCGGTGAGTGGTGGCACCGCGGTAAACTCGAATTCTGCCGCTCGCAGATCAAGCGCGGCGTTGGCGAACCAATCACGGGTCTCGGCAACACGGGTGGGGTCAAGCGGCATAGAGTAGCGTCCCCTCGCGCAAAATCGTGCCGGGCAACGACGCCCGCAGTCGGGCGCGCTCGGCGAACCTTCTAGCCGGCCAGACGAGAACGTCAGCTGCTGTACCGGTGCCCCACAGATGCTCGTAGGCGAGCCGACTTCGTCGCCGTTCGGGCGGGGCCGTGTCGGGAACGACAACCAGCAGGTCGAAGTCGCTGTCGGGCCCCAGATCGCCGCGCGCCCTGGAACCAAATAGGTAGATGCGCTCGGGCTGGTATGCCGCCACCAGCCGCTCGGCCACGTCAACCAGTTTCCCAACCTCAGACGGACTGAGGTGGGATAACTCGCCGCGAATTCGGTCTTGTGCGAGAGAACGAACTCGATCACTCATCCGGCCACCCAATCTCCGATACTCTGAACCCACCTGCCGGTCGTCGGGTCCACCGCCGCCAACACTCGACCGGACTCTTCCTGGCAGCCCGGGGTCTTCAGCTTCGTCTCGGAGGAAGCGTCTTGACGACCCGCGATCTATTCTACACGCCTGCCCATCGAAACGACCTCGCCGGAGCAGTTCCCTATCTTGAATGACACGCATGGCGTGGTTACGCTCCAGCAGCGACGGCGCATCAGCGCGCGTGAGCTTGCGGTAGGCGTCGTCCAGAGCTTCGGGTGGCAGACCCGGGTTGAGGCGCGCGAGCGCCTGGCGCAGGCGGCTTTCCAGCACCACGTCGCGGTCGTTCGGGTCGCTGCGTTCGGCCCCGGTTCGCCTGCCGCGATGGCCGGGCCGTGCAGCACCGAGTAGCCCAGCGCCTCGAACCAGGCGAGGGCGGCGTCTTCGACGACGGATTCGGTGAAGCCGAAATTGCTCACGCGGCGAGCTCCTGTCGGACCTGTTCACGCCCCGACCACAGGACCGGCCGAACGTCATAGCTGCGCATCGCGTCGAGGACACTCTCGGAGATCGAGTGCTCCGAGTCGTTCAGGACCGCGTACGCGCGGGACTCCGGGGAGCGAACCTCTTTCGTGTCGACCCACGCGAAGGCCATTGCCTCTGCTGTCTCGCGACCGGGTCGGTTGATCGCCTTCACGATTCGCTCTGGCTGGACTCTCGACCTGGGGATAACGAAGTCGAAGAGGTGGTCGTAGCCGCTCTTTCCCGTGAACTTGACCGTGGGCGTGTAGCGAATGTCAGACAGATCGAGCCACGCGACGACGTCTTCGTAGAACAGGCTCGCGACCATGGGCGAGGCAAGATAGAAGAGGTCGTTCACCGCGAGCATGGCCTGGACCAGATTGTGCTTGCGATGCGCAAAGTTGTCCGATGATGCATGCACTTCGAGGGCCTGGTCGTCGAGCCGTACGCCGAATCCGCTGAGCGTCATCTTCAGCAGCCCCTGTCGCTTCTCTCCGTCGATCCGACAGCCCGACTGTTCAAGGTCCTGAAGGACGTACCCATCCTCCGTGAGCACGAAGCCTCCTTCGCGACGCCGCGCGTAGATCTGGAGGTGGTCGTTGTGACGATCCAGATACGGCGTCGTGATCTCGACCCAATCGTTGATCTGGCGGAGAGTGGTCTTGTCGCGTAGCCACGCCCAGTACTGGCCCAGTAGGGTCTGCACGTCGTTCATCATGTAGATAGTCCTCGCCGGATGATGGGTGGCTCGATAATGTTACAGTATCGCATGAAATCATCCAGGGTCTGCCACGTATCGTGTTCTATCATCGCGTCGGGGTTGCTAGATTCATAGTATCAGAGTGTCAATCGAGATCGAGGTGCTCGATGAGTCGCGTGACCTTGAGGCTGCCCGATGGGCTGCACGAGCGCCTGCGGGATGTCTCCCACCGGACCGGTGCATCCTTGAACCAGGTGATCGTTGCCACGCTGCGCGACGTCCTGACGTGCGACGAGGAGAACGAGCCGGCCAGCCAGCTGCTCAAGCAGACGCAGCTCGTGCGTACCGCCCTGGCCGACCCGACTGTCGACGTCGACACGACGTGGTTCGACGCGGCGTTTCGTCCCGAGACCGAGGTCCCAACGCGCGAGGAGCTGGCTCGGACGCTGCCGCGACTCACCCCGTCCCTCTCGGCAACGGTGATCGTGGAGCGCGAGGATCGGGTCTGACGAGGATGTCGCTACACTGTTTGGACACGAGCGCGATCGTGAAGTGCAAAGTTCGGAGCTGGGGGAAAGTGGCTCCGCCTACCGGAGGAAGAGTCGAACTGCACTTATGTTCACTATCTACGCCGGTCCTGGTCGTATAAGCCTGCACCAATCTTCTCGGTTGGGCTACTCCTTCGACGGGCCGCAGTTCTTGGCCGCGCAACTGAAGCCGTCTGCTCGACCAGCCTCAGCCAAATTGTACCGCAACCCGATTATCGTCGCGCGGGAATGGCGTCAAGCCTTATTGGAAACGCCGAATCGGTCTGGCGCTGACTTGGCGCGCACGCTCGGCGTGTCTCGTGCGCGGATCTCCCAGGTCTTGCGCTTGCTGGATCTGGCGCCCGAGGCGCTCGAGGCTGTCGCGGCGCTGGGAGATCCGTTGACTACGCGAATTGTTACCGCGCGATCACTCCGTCTACTTATTAGGTTACCCGCCGCGGAACAAATACGGACGCTCAACACTGTTGCTCGTCAATATGGATCTCGCTTAAATCCGAGCCGAACCTACCTTGCGTTCCCTGGGTAAGGCTGATATAATCATTGGTGCCTGCGACGCGGCAAATGTCGCCGGGCTACGTCTCCGTTAGGGAGACGGCGGTTACGCCAGGTAGATCGCTGTCGATAAGCGGCGTGCATCTGGTACACCTTGAGCACGGCGAAAAGGCCGTTGCGCCCTCAGCCACACCGGGATTGTCCCGGGCGGTCTGACGGGGGATGCGCTAGAACGACCTGCGGGTCGCTCCTAGTCCCTGGGCTGCGGTTTCAAAACCTGCAACCGGGGACGGATGTCTAGCTTGGGCTAGAAGCCTCGGCTGCGCATTCAGCATAATTAGGAGCCCACCCAATGGTCACCTCTTCAAAGAGTCCCGCTGACGACCAAATTCCTCCACGTCCTGTCGATCGCCTGCCACGTTACGCCAGTGCTCCGGCACGTCGTGCTGCCGCGAGCAAGTTGGAGGCCGTGTTTGGCCTCGATCCATCCGCTGCTAACTCAATTGCGGATGCGGTTGTCGACCCCTCCGAGCTGCGCCGTGCCATCGAATCACCAATTCCTATGGCGGTACCCGGCGGCACCGTTGTAGCTGTTCGTTCCGATGTCTGGGCGCATCGGGTCTTACCGGACCCGCGGAATCCGCGAATCGGGCCATCCCGACGTCATCCATTCGCCGTCAATCCTGGAACCGACGACGAGTCGATGTTCCGACCGATTCCCGAACCCACGAGCCAAGGAGCGAGCCCTTGGCTAGAGGTGGCAATCGAATCTCGAGATCACCTAACCTGGGCATTGGGTCAGGCCAGGGAGCATGTACTCGCCACGAATGACTGGAGGCTTTCGATCCGGGGTCATAGCGTCCTAACTGAGGTCTGGGTTACTCCGACGCGCTACGTTCACACGGATGGCTCATCCGACCTGTGGGTACCAACCACGTCGGAAGGCTCATCACGAATAACAGCCGTCCACGACATCATCGACGTTCGATCCGTCGACTGTGCGTACGACATTTCAGACCGCGAGATGCGAGCAATCGTTGACGGGCTCAATGAGGCCTTCGATCGCGGTCCGGGCAACTCCGACATGGAATCGCTGAGGTGCGCCCGCGTACCTGCGCTTATTCTGGTCGGATATACGCCCCTAACTGGTCGCGACGACGCGTTCTCAAGCGCAGTTCGCAGCCTGGTTGCTCTACGTCACGTCGATGCCCCCAAAGAATGGGGGGAAGGTCCCGAGCGGGAAGCTCTTGCCGATGCAGTTCTGCAAGAGATGGAGCGGCGAAGGTTGCTCACCCCCACGAAGCGGTCGTGGATGGCCGGCTCAATCACCCGAAACGAAGCAGCTAGCGCCCACCTTACCAGTGATCCGGCTGCGCGAGCAGCGGCGATCGTCCGCGTATTTACGACGAGTGAACCTGCCTACCAAGCTGCCGTGCGTGATGCGGTCGCGACCCAGTCGACTCGAAGACGGCTTTCGGGGCTGTTGCGGGCCGGGCTCGCAACGGCCCTCATCGTGCGTGGGATTGGCGGAAGCGTTAACGTGGACCGAATTCGCCGGTATATGCAGGAGGGCTTCGGGGAAGCTGTCCGAGACGGTAACTGGAAGGCGACCTTCCGTTCTCCCGATGAGTTGCTACATGCTGCCCTGGCGGAATTCGAGGCGAATCCTGAGAAGCTCGGTCCTGATCGGCTTGAGCTCGCCGCTCGAGGGGCCTACGCGCTCATCGCTAGTCTGCAACTCACCGGCGACCGCGGCACTGCTAACAACGACCAGCCCGATCGTCGCACACCTGGGCAGGTCGTTGATGCGATGCTACGGGAACTGGCTGGGCTGTATCAACTCCGTCAGGCGCTCGTTGACCACGCAAGCGGAATCCGAATTAGGGTAGTCGACGAGGACGGTTCTATCGTCCGCACGGACGATGGAGCTCAGGAACGCTGTGTCGAAGACATCTATCTCCGGGAAACGTTTCGCCCTGCGGGTTCAATCAAAGCGCCCCGGTCAGGTCAAACCCCGCAAGAGAAACTCGACGGCGCGCTCGCAAAGTTGGGCGGTACGCTGACCGACCTAGACATGGCTTTGATGAAAGTGAGGGAGGTGGCTAGCACTGACGGGTCTCCGTTGGTTGAGTCTAACGGTGCTTCCGGTCGGCATTGCGATGCCTGGGTGGAGATTCTG
>DATLRG010000045.1:0-6088 GCA_035534795.1 Chloroflexota bacterium | reverse complement strand
CCCCCACCAACGGTCACCTTTCAGATACCCTCGAGCAATTTACGGCTTCGTTTGCCGTGATCCGGACCGCGCGTGCGCGACCGGCGCCGGCAGTGAGTCCGCGAGGTAGCTGGTCACGTCGCAGACGCGGAGGGCGAAGCTCCACTCGTTGTCGTACCAGCTAAACACTTTGACCAGGTCGCCGTTGACCATTGTCAGCGTTTTGTCGACGACCGACGACTGATCGACGCCAATGATGTCGGTGGAGACGACCGGCGTGTCGATGGCCGCCAGATAGGGAGAGAGCTCCTCACTCTGAGCGGCCTCGTCGAACGCTTTATTGACCTCGTCCACGGTGACCTCGCGATCGAGGACGCAGGTCAGGTCGATCAGCGAGCCATCGGGAACCGGCACGCGCACCGCGATGCCGTCGATCTTCCCGTCGATCTCAGGAATCACCTTGCCGACCGCGCGCACGGCGCCCGTCGTCGTCGGAACGATGTTGATCCCGGCGGCGCGGCTGCGGCGGAGCGTCTCCATGGGCTTGTCGAGCAGCGGCTGCGTGTTGGTGTAGGCGTGGGTGGTGTTCACCATGCCACGCTTGATGCCGAATTTGTCGTTCAGGACCTTCACCACCGCGGACAGGGCGTACGTCGTACACGAGCCCATCGCGACGACGTTATCCGTTGCCGGATGGTACGCTTGCTGGTTGACGCCCATGACCAGGACCGTCGGAACGTCTTTGGCCGGCGCCGTGATGATGACCTTGCGCGCCCCCGCCTGCAGATGCTTCGATGCCGCCTGCAGATTCTCGAAGACGCCGGTCGACTCGATCACGATCTCGATGCCCGCGTCTCGCCACGGAATCTTGCTTGGGTCCTTTTCGTGGAAGACCTGGATCTGTTCGCCGTCGACGACGAGGGAGCTATTCTGCACCTCGACTGTGCCCTCGAACGCCCCGTGAACGGAGTTGAACTCGAACAGGTAGGCGAGCGTCTTGGGATCGGTCAAGTCGTTGACGGCGACGAACTGAAGGTCGGGGTAGTCGAGTCCGGCTCGCAACACGAGCGACCCGATCCTTCCCAGACCATTGATGCCGACCTTCGTGGCCACGGCAACCTCCGGGGTGATCTGCTCGGCGCACGGCGCCACGACCCTACGGCGCATTTTGTGTGCCGGTCGGCGGCAGCCCTACGAGCCGCCGCTTCCCACGAGGGCGGCAGCCGAGTTCTCGTGGAGCAGCTTCGCGACGCGGTCGAGGATGCGATCGGCGACGGCGCGTTTGGGGAGCAGCGGCAACTGCTCTGCGCCGGTGCGATCGAGGATCACGACTTGATTGGTCTCGGTGCCAAAACCGGAGCCCGGGGCGCTGACGTCGTTCGCGACGATGAGGTCGAGTCCCTTGCGCTCCAGCTTCTGCTGGGCGTGGGTGAGCAGATCGCTCGTCTCCGCGGCAAAGCCGACTTTGACCAGAGAGTCGCCCGTGATCCCCGCGACGATGTCGGGGTTGGGGACCAGCCGTAAGACCAGATCATCCGCGGTGCGCTTGATCTTCTGGTCCGACGCGGTGGCCACCCGATAATCGGCGACCGCGGCGGCCATGATCAGCGCGTGGGCGCCGCGGACCGAGTCCTCGACGGCGGCTTGCATGTCGAGTGCGGTGGTCACCGGACGGACGACGACGCCGTGCGGAAGCGGCAGCGCGGTCGGTGCCGTGATCAGGACCACCTCGGCGCCCCGATCGCGGGCGGCGGCGGCGAGCGCGTAGCCCATCTTGCCAGACGAGCGGTTGCTGATCAGGCGAACCGGGTCGATCGGCTCCTGGGTGCCGCCGGCGGTAACGACGATCCGTCGGCCGGCCAGGTCGCCGCCTTTGCCCAGAACCTGGCGCAGTGTCTCGATAATCTCGACTGGGTCCGCCAGCCGACCGCGACCGACGCGACCAGACGCGAGGTGGCCGGAGCCTGGCTCGACGATGACAGCGCCACGACTGCGCAGGGTTTCGAGGTTGTGTCGGGTGGCCGGGTGCTCGAGCATGAGCGTTTCCATGGCCGGCGCGATCAGCAGCGGTGCGGGGCAGCTCAACGCCGTGGCCAGCAGAGCGTCGTGGGCCAGACCGAGCGCCAGGCCGGCGATGCAATCGGCCGTCGCCGGAGCGACGACGAAGGCGTGGACTTCGGTACCAAGCGCCACGTGGGCGATTGGGCGCGTGGACGACTCGAACAGGTCGGTCAGGACCGGTCGGTGGACGATCGCTTCGAAGCTCAACGGCGTGACGAAGCGGGTGGCGTGCGGCGTCATCACCACGTCCACGACGGCGCCGACCTTGACCAGCTCAGAGGCTAACGCCACCGCCTTGAACGCCGCGATACTGGCGGATACGCCGAGTAAGATGCGTTTGTCTTGCAACGGGTCAGCCACGATCTCATCCTTATTTAAGGAGTCAGCCACGACCCCACTGTCACAGAGGCGGCCACGATCTCACCCTCAGCCGGCCGTGATCGGCTTGCTCATCTCGTGAATCAGTCGGAGCCCGTCGAGCGTCAGCAGCGGATTGATGATGTCGATCGCCGAGGTCTCCCTGGCGATGACGTTCGACAAACCGCCGGTCGCGATGACGCGGGCCGGACCCATTTCCTGCTGGAACCGCGCGATCAGCCCTTCGATCAGGCCGACGTACCCGAAGATCAATCCAGCCTGGACACTCGCCCCGGTGTTGCGGCCGATCGCACTCTTCGGCCGCTTCAACTCGACGCGGTAGAGACGCGCCGCGCGTTGGAACAGGGCATCGGCCGAGATGGTCAGACCGGGCGCGATCGCCCCGCCGAGGTACTCACCCTCGCCGGAGAGCGCGTCGAACGTCGTCGCGGTCCCAAAGTCGATCACGATGGCCGGCCCGCCGTAGAGGTGAATCGTCGCCACGGCGTTCGCGATCCGGTCGGCTCCGACTTCTCGAGGATTCTCGTAGAGGATCTTGACGCCGGTCCGTGTCCCCGGGCCGACGACGATCGGCTCGCAGTGGCAATACTGTCGCGACAGCTCCTCGAACGTCGCCGTCAGCGCGGGGACAACGCTCGCCAGGACGACGGCGGAGACGTTCGCGAGCGAGCGGTTGGCGTACCCAAGCAGACCGTCGATGAGCACGGCGTACTCGTCGGGCATCCGGTCCGCGTTGGTGTTGATGCGCCAACTGGACACCAGTTGCTCGCCGTCATAGCCGCCGAGGACGATGTTGGTGTTGCCGACGTCGATTGCGAGTAACACGACCACATTATATGCCCCAGCGCCCAACTTGACAAAGGGAGACGCGGGTTTCTATACTGTAGACGCCGCTCGGCGCGACACTCGTGGCCATGCGGTAATCTCTCCATCGAGTGGTCGCGCTAGACGCTGGTCCGTCAGGACGACCGTAACGGCTACCGAACGCCGACATGAGTGGAATGCCGAGTCGGGGATTGCAGCCACGGACTGGACTGGCCGGACGGTAGGAGTGGCGGGCCAGGTTGGCCCGCCGCGGGCATAGATCGTGCGGTGTGCGGCGCGAGCACCCACGACGGCACAGGGACGCGCGAGTTTTTCCCACGCGCGTGGGGGTGAACCGCGCGGATCCGTTGATGAGGAGAACCGTCATGCTGGTCGAAATGGTCGTGGAGAGCGTCCGAGTCAACTTGCAGACGTACCAGCGCGTCGTTGTTCTCAAAGAAAAGAGTTCCGAGCGCTACCTGCCCATCTGGATTGGGAACAACGAAGCGGATGCGATCGTCATTCAGCTTCAGAACGTTCCGGTGCCGCGCCCCCAGACGCACGATCTGCTCAAATCCGTGATTGGCGAGCTCGGCGCGAAAGTCACCCGCGTCGTGGTCAACGATCTGGCCGACGACGTCTTCTTCGCCCGCGTGAATATCGACGTCAATGGCAAGCACGTCGAGATCGATTCCCGTCCGAGCGACGCGATCGCGCTGGCGGTCCGCGTCCAGGCGCCAATTTTCGCCGAGGAAACAGTGCTCGACAAAGCGGCGGTGGCGCTGGACACCGAATCGGCTGCTACCGACGGCGAGCATGCCGGCGAGCAGACTGAGCCAGTGCGAGAAGAGGAACTGAAGAAGCTCTCGGTTTTCCGAGAGTTCATCAATACGTTGGATCTGGACGATCTCGAAAAGCGCGACAAGTAAACGGCATTCGCTTGTCTGGGCCAAAGCCAGGGTAGGAAGCGCGAGGATCGCACGGCGGTCTCAGCGCCTCCTACCCTGGCTTTGGTTTCGGACGAGATCCATCCTGGTGTTGTAGAATTGTCTACACTGTCAGAATGGCTGGCGCCGCAGCCTCCAGGAGTCCCGCGATGAAGCAAGGCTATTTCACGTTCGTGCTCCACAGCCATCTACCATACGTCCGTATGGCGGGGCGCTGGCCGCACGGCGAGGAGATGATCCACGAAGCGCTCGCCGAGACCTACGTTCCGCTGTTGAACGCGTTGTTCGATCTGAAGCGGGAAGGAATCGAGCCGCGGGTCACGGTTGGCATCACGCCGATTCTGCTGGAACAGATTGCCGATCGGGACGTGCGCGAGCACTTCGAGCTCTACCTTCAAGAAGAGATCGAGTTTGCCCGGTCGGATGCCGAGCGGTTCGAGGCGAAGGGGATGTCGACGCTGGGAGATCTGGCCGAGTTCTACGGCCAGTGGTACCAGGGCGTCAAGGATTCGTACGAGCACCGCTACGGGCGCGACGTCGTCGGCGCATTCCGCCGGCTCCGCGAAGATGGGAACCTGGACGTGATCACCAGCGCGGCGACGCACGGCTACTTGCCGTTGTTCGAGCGTGACTCGTCGATCCATGGGCAGTTGAGCGTTGGCGTGGAGACGACCCGCCGCCACCTGGGGCACGCTCCCTACGGCATCTGGCTCCCCGAGTGCGGCTATCGCCCAGCCTACTACCGCGAGGCCGCCGGTGAGTCCACCTACAAGCCCGGCCTCGAAGATTTCCTCGCTGAGCTCAACCTGCACTACTTCTTCACCGACACGCACGTCGTCGAGGGCGGAAAGATGGTCGGCAAGGTCGTTGGCGACGTCCACGGGCCGTACGGCGGCGTGCCGGAACGTCAGTTGGTGGTCAAGCCGGACGATCGTCCCGAGGCGACCGAGCGCACGGCCCTCCGTCCGTACTACGTGCAGGCGACCAAGGTCGCGGTTTTCGGGCGCGACTCGCGCACGGGAACGCAGGTGTGGTCGGCGAAGAGCGGCTACCCGGGCGACTTCCGCTATCGGGAGTTCCATCGCAAGGACCAGACGTCTGGTCTGCAGTACTGGCGGGTCACCGGCGCCGACGTGGACCTCGACCGCAAGGATTACTACGATCCACGGGCGGCGTTGGCACAAACCGTGGCCCACGCAGACCACTTCGCCGCCCTGGTCGCCGAGATCGCGCGGGGCTACGCCGCCGATCACCAGCGCCCGGCGCTGATCGTCTCAGCCTACGACACCGAGCTGTTCGGCCACTGGTGGTTCGAGGGGATCGAGTGGGTCAAACAGGTGCTCCGTCGACTGGCCGCGAACGAATACGTGGGGCTGACGACCACCAACGAGTACCTGGAGCAGTTTCCGCCGGACGAAGTGTTGACTTTGCCAGAAAGCTCCTGGGGGGCGGGCGGCAACCACTGGACCTGGCAGAATCCGGACACCGAGTGGATCTGGCCGCTGGTCCACAACGCCGAGCGGCGGATGGAGCAACTCGTCGCGACAAACCCGTCAGCGGAAGGTTGGCGACTGAAGGCGCTGAATCAGGTCGCCCGCGAGCTGGTCCTCGTGCAGTCGAGCGATTGGCCGTTCCTGATCAGCACCGGGCAGGCGAAAGAGTATGCCACCGGCCGGTTCCAGCAGCACCTGGCCCGCTTCAACCGGCTGGCGATGATCGTGGAGTCCGGGCGCTTTGGCTCCGAAGAAGAGCGGTTCCTCGACGTGACCGCCTCGCTGGACAATCCGTTTCCGACGATCGACTACCGGGTGTTCGCGGAACGAGAGAAGGGCAAGTCAGGGTGATCAGTACAGGGTGTGATTGACTTGCCTCAGCAAGTCAACCACACCCTGTGCTGATCACCCTGACTTGCGATCGCA
>DATLRG010000044.1:0-3004 GCA_035534795.1 Chloroflexota bacterium | reverse complement strand
CGTCGCAAACCATGCGCTTCCCACCTTGGCTTTGCTGTAACCGACACTCATAGTATCAGACTCACGGAGTCTGGCATACTACCCATTCGGAGAACGAAAAAATCGAAAATCGAAAGCGCCGACTTGCCAAACGGTCAGCATGATGCGATGATAGCGGTAGTGTGCCGTGCGGTGGACCGTTTGCCGCTCACTGGAGTGCATCATGCGATGCCTGCTGGATCGCGTCGCGCGCAGAGGACGCGGCGCTCCTACTCGCCGAGGCGTTCCGTGGACGCGCTAATCGAGAGTCAGTCAACTCGTGCGGAGCCGCCGCTTCCCCGTTCCGGGGCGCATCTGAAAATCCTGTTCGCGGTCGCTTCGTGGGGGCTGGGCCACGCGACTCGCGATCTGCCGCTGATCCACCGCATGCTCGAGTGTGGCCACGACGTGACGATCGTCTCCAGCGCGCGTGCGCTCGCGGTGTTGAAGCAGGAACTCGGGACGCGCTGCGGATTCCTGGAATGGCCCGATCTCCCGTTGTCGCTCTCGAAAAGCGCGCCACTGTTCTACGCGAAGTTCACCCTGAGCCTTCCGCTCGCCTGTCGGGCGATCATCGCCGAGAACCGCGCGCTGCATCGGCTGCTGCGCGGGCGACGGTTCGACCGCATCGTCTCCGACACCCGGTTCGGCATTCGCAGCCATCAGGTCGCATCGTATCAGCTCACCCATGGACTGCGGTTCATCGCGCCGCGTCGCAACGCGCTACTCGAAGTGGCGATGGAGTACATCTACCGGCGGTGCTACGGGCAGGTCGCGCGGTTCGTCGTCCCCGACTTCGAGAAGAACGGGCTGAGCGGCGAGTTGAGCCACCACTTGCGGTTCGTCCGACCGGAGGACGTCGCCTACATCGGTATCCTCAGTGGTGTGCGCCGGCAATCCGTGCCCCAGGACGTCGACTGCTACGTGTCCATCTCCGGGCCCGAGCCACAGCGGACCATCCTGGAGAAAATCGTCCTCCGTCAGGTGTATGATCTTCCCGGGCGTGTCGTCGTGTCGTTGGGGAAGCCGGACGAGGAGCGGCAGTCGTGGTCTCGCGGCGGCGTGACCGTGTACAGCTACGTGAATCGTTGTCAGCAGGGAGACCTGCTGAATCGGGCGCGACTCGTCGTGAGCCGATCCGGTTACACCACGATGATGGAGCTCGCCGAGCTGGGCAAGCGAGCGTTGCTGATCCCGACGCCGGGCCAGACAGAGCAGGAGTATCTCGCGGAGCTGCACCGGCACCGTGGAACGTTCTATTCGGTGCCGCAGACGAGGGTCGATCTGCCCAGAGACCTGGCGCTCGCCGGCGACTACCCTGGGTACGTTCCGGAGCATACGACGGAAGACTCGATCGCGCGCTTCATGCAGATTGTGACTGGCTGATGGTCGTACTGCCAAAGGAGAAGAGCGATGTCCGATCGCCTGGTTGACCTGCGCAGTGACACGGTGACCCTCCCCACACCCGAGATGAGACGGGCGATTTCCGCGGCAGATCTGGGCGACGACGTGTTCGGCGAGGACCCGACGGTCTGCCGGCTCGAGGCGCTCGCCGCCGACCGTCTCGGGAAGGAAGCCGCCGTGCTGGTCAGCTCCGGCACGCAGGGAAACCTCGTCGGCGTGCTGTCGCATACCCAACGCGGTGACGAGGTGATCGTCGGCGATCAGTCGCACGTCCTCCACTACGAGGTGGCCGGTTGTGCGGTCGTCGGTGGGCTGCAATTGCGCTCGGTCCATACCGTGGATGGGATGCTGGACCCCGCCGAGGTCGAAGCCGCGATTCGCCCGCCAAACGTCCACCACCCGCGCACCAGCGTGGTCTGCGTCGAGAACACGCACAACCGGCACAGCGGGGCCGTGCTGGATGCAGCGCAGATGCACGCCATCGCCGAGGTCGCCCATCGCCACGGCGTCGCCGTTCACCTCGACGGCGCGCGTATCTTCAACGCCGCGGTCGCCTGCGGCGTGGACGTCCGTGCCCTCACCGCCGAGGCTGACTCGGTCACGTTTTGTCTGTCGAAGGGGCTCTCGGCTCCGGTCGGCTCGGTCCTCTGCGGTCGAAAGGAGTACGTCGAGACGGCGCGGAAGTATCGCAAGCTGCTGGGTGGCGGGATGCGTCAGGCGGGGATCATCGCCGCGGCGGGAATTGTCGCGCTGACGACCATGGTCGATCGCCTGGCCGACGATCACGAGAACGCGCGCATCCTGGCCGAGGGTTTGGCCGAGCTTCCAGGCATCGCGCTCGACCCGAGCAAGATTCGGACAAATATCGTCATTTTCGACGTCAGCGCAGCGATTGGCGCGGATGAACTCGTCGCGCGTCTGAAAGACAGCGGTGTTCTTTGCAACGTCGCCGCGCCGGGCCGCATTCGGATGGTCACGCATCACGGAATCGTCCAGGCCGACGTCGAGCGAGCGATTCGGGCCGCGGACGGCGCGCTGTCAGGCGTTCCCATCGGTGCCCGATAACGTCGTTCTGCTCGGATTCAGCGCGACCGGCAAAAGCTCGATTGGACGGCTTCTCGCGGCGAAGCAGGGCTGGCCGTTCATCGACACCGACGAATTGATCGTGCAACAGGTCGGGAAGAGCATCGCGGCGATCTTCCGCGACGATGGCGAGGTGGCCTTCCGCGCTGCCGAGCGCGAGGCCGTGGCGGCGGCATGCGCTGGGTCACGTCGGATCGTCAGTCTCGGCGGCGGGGCCCCGATCGACCCAGCTAGCCGGGAGCGGATCCGCGACGGTAACTGGGTAGTGCGCCTGGAGGCATCGCCCGAGACGATTCTGCATCGCCTGCGCACGAATCCGGGCGCCGAAGAGCGTCCGATGCTGATTGGCTCGGACCCGCTCGGGCGAATTCGTACCCTGTTGGCCGCCCGGGCAGAAGCCTTCGCAATCGCCGATTTCGCGGTAGATACCGACGGGTGGACCACGGACGATCTGGCCGTGATGATTCACAGGAAGCTGGTGCTCCGTCAAGGGGGAAAT
>DATLRG010000043.1:0-3546 GCA_035534795.1 Chloroflexota bacterium | reverse complement strand
CTTTTCGCGGCGTTTCGCGATCTTCGTGGTCCAGACCGATCCCAATCCCGTGGCCTTACAACCGCGCTCCAGGTCGAGCCGGAGGCTACGCCGTCACCGGCAGCTCGGCCGGCGGTGACGTGACGACGAGGATGCGCGCCTCGCCCGGTCCGACGGCTTCGTAGGTGTGTGGAACGCGCCCTTCTACCAGCACGCTGTCGCCGGCGCCCAGCTCGACCTCGTGCTCGCCCTGGACCACGCGAACGGTCCCGTCCAGCACCCAGAGCAGCTCCTGTCCGGCATGCAGGTGATCGCCGCCGGCCATGCCCCCCGGCGGCAGCCGCAAGAGCGCGCCCTGAAGCAAGCTCGCTTCCACCGGCGGCGCCAGGTATTCCGTCTCGGGCGCCGTGCCCCAACGGACGCGCGGACGCTGCTCCGCTCGCACGACCCGTGGCGCCGGAGGCGGAGCGGCGAGCAGGTCGCCGGTACACAGCCCGAGCGAGTCGGCGATCCTGGTGAGGCTGTCGAGGGACAAGGACGCCTTTCCCGTCTCGATCTGGCTCAGAAAGCCCGGCGATAATCCACTGAGCTGGGACAGGACCGGAATCGTCAGTCCTTTGCGCAGGCGGGCGGCTCGGATCCGCGTCCCAACAGCTTGCACGGTTACTCCCATCAACAATAAATTGACGGCATCAAAATGCGGCGCTAGTATTGATTCTATCAACATCATGTTTTCGTCGGCAACGTGCCGACCGAGGAGGCTGCGATTCCCATTCAACCAGCGCGCGTGTCGCCCGGGGCGCTCGCGCCGGCCTTTACACTGCTCGCCGCGCGTGGCGGCGAGGTGTCGCTCGCCGACTACGCCGGCCGGGCGCACGTCATACTGGTCTTCCTGCGCAACGCCCGCTGACCATTTTGCCGCAGGCATCTCGCGCAGTTGCGCGATGACTACCAGTCCTTCCGCCGACGGGGAGCGGAGGTGGTCTGCGTGGCGCCCCACGATCTGGCCACGAGTCGCCAACTGGTGGAAGAGCTCGCCCTGCCGTTTCCGGTCCTGTCCGACGACAATCGGGCGGTCTTCCTCGACTACGACGTCCCCAGTCGCCTCTGGTCGCTCGGGCAACGTCCGGCTCTGTACGTCATCGACCGGGAGGGCGTGATCCGCTGGGCCCACGTCGGCCAGCAGCAGTGGAACACCCCAAAGAACTCAGAGGTGCTCGCCGTCCTGGACGGCCTGGCGGCGCCGGAGACACTCTAAACCAGGGAGGTTTGTGGAGCAGCATCTAGCTACCTCGGCCGCCGAATGCTATGATGCTCACGCCTTCCGGCGGCTGGGTTAGGTTCTGTTTGCAGGGTCTTGTGCCGTCGCGTTGACGGAGGTCGCTGTCTAAGCAGGTATAGCGGCGAGCGAAGGGGCTTCGCTGGCTGGATGGACTTTAACTTTTGAGTCGGATATAGAGTCGCTGCCTTGATGGACTTAAACGTTTTAATCGGGTAGGGAGTCGCTGCCTTGAAAGGCAGGCGAAGGGACGCGGGGACTAAAGTCCCGGGATGCCCGGTGCCCCCGCCCCGGGGACTTTAGTCCCGCGTCCCTTCGCCTGGCTTTTAAGCCAGCGACGTCCCCCACGCTCGCCTGGCGCCATACCCGAGTAAATTGTGAACCTCCATCAAGGCAGCGACCTCTCTCCCGGCAGTGCGCTGGCGTACCCGATGAAAAAGTAAACGTCCATCAAGGCAACGAAAGCATTCTGCAAGCAGAACCTGGTGCGCCACGGAGAGTCTGGCATCCGCGGGCTTCGGTCCCGCGACAAGTGGAGGGACACCCATGCGTCTGGCTGACAAAGTCGCGATCATCACCGGTAGCGCCCAGGGCATCGGCAAAGGCACCGCCAAACTGTTCGCCCAGGAGGGCGCGAAAGTCGTCGTCGCGGACATCAACGCCGCGAAGGGACTCGAGACCGTCGAAGAGATCAAGGCCGCGGGCGGCGAGGCCGCGTTCGTCCACACCGACGTCGAACAGGAACAGGCGATCGACGCGATGGTACGGTTCGCGCTCGATCGCTACGGCAAGCTGAACGTCCTGATGAACAACGCCTACTGGAATCAGGGCGGCAGCGTCGTCGAGCTGGAGCGCGCAGACTGGGACAAGGCAGTCAATACCATGGTGCGCGCGATCTACCTGGGCAGCAAGTACGCGATGCCGCACCTGATCGCGGCGGGCGGCGGATCGATCGTCAACACCGCGTCGGTCCACGGCTACCTGGCCGCCGCGCATAGCGCCGTCTACGAAGCCTCCAAGGCAGCGGTGATCAACCTCAGTCGACAGATCGCGGTCGACTTCGGTCCACACGGGGTGCGCTGCAACGCGATCTGCCCGGGCTGGATCATCACCGAGCGCGGCGAAGAGCGCCTGAAGCAACATCCCGAGGCGTACGAGCGGGCCGTGCAGGTCTACCCGGTCCGCCGCGGCGGTCGTCCGATCGACATCGCCTACGGCGCGCTCTACCTGGCCTCCGACGAATCGACGTTCGTGACCGGCACCGCCCTGGTCATCGACGGCGGCCTGACCTGCTGGCTCCAGGATAGCCTGAGCCACCACCTCCAGGAGTACTTCAAGGAACATTGAGAGCGTCAATGGAAGGCGGTCAGGTGGGAGTGATTGGCGCGGCGGGTCTCTCCCACCTGCGAGCCTTCCACCGACGCCCTATTCCATGATCACGTCTGACGGGGATGGCGGCCACTCGGCCACCCCGCACTCCGGGCATTGCAGCTCGACAAACTCGAGCCAGCGCGCGATCTCACGACCGCCGGGCAGGGTGTGCTCGTCGCCGCCCGCCCAGGCTGCCCAGATCTCGCCGAAACGGTCGGCGACAACCATCGCGGGCACGTCGAGGCCCTGTTCGGCCACGGTCTGGTTGGCTGGATCGCTCAGCAACGGGAACGGGCAATCGACCGTAGCGGCGAGGCGCCGGGCCACCGTCGGCTCGTCGGGGCCGATGCCGAGAATGAGGGCCTCTTCCTCGCGGTAGGCCGCCGCGTTCGCCGCTAGCTCCCGCAGCATGGCGTGACACGCCGGGCAGTGAGACCCGTGGTGGAAGAACAGAACGAGGTTGGTCCGTTGCCGGTAGCTCCAGAGGCTCACCGCGCGGCCATTGGAATCGGGGAGGGTGAAGGAGCGGAGCATCCGGCCGGAGACCGGACCTCGGATCACCAACCGACTCTCAGCGGTCCGACCTAGGTCGGTCGACGCGCTGCGTTGGGCCACTGTGGTCGCGTGCGCTCGCGCTTCTCCGCGCGAGATCTGAACTGGCACCTTTGCCATCGTGAACCCCCTGCGTCATTAGGTTTGCTGGCTGCACGCACCTCTTCCCACTTGCTTCCTGGAAGGTACACCCGCGACGCCTCGCAGTCAAGGGGGCAGCAAAAATGAGCTTGACCGGAAGCCAGAGCACGGGTATGCTCTTCGATACAAGGGGAGAGTATGGCCAAAGTGACGACGCGACGCGGCGATCAAGGATACACCGGGTTGCTCGGCTCCGAGCGGGTCCCCAAGTACGACGCCCGCAC
>DATLRG010000042.1:0-5556 GCA_035534795.1 Chloroflexota bacterium | reverse complement strand
CTGACACGTGCCAGACACCCTCTATTGAGTCCAATCGTGCTTGCCGGTCCGTCGCGGAGCGCCACTGGAGATCCGGCTCGGCCGTCGCTGCGCGATGACTCGCGCGACCTCGTCGACCGACCGTTCCAGGTGATGCACAATCTCGTCGCCAGTGAACCAGAGAATCGCCCAGCCCTCGGCGCCGAGGCTCTGCTCGCGCTCGCGTCGTTCGACGGCGTTCGGACGTGTCCAGGCGCGCCAGCTCCAGCCGCCAATCTCGACGCCAAGTCGCTGGGGCGGCAGGGCGAAGTCGATGCGGTAGTTCAGCACCGGGTACTGGCACTCGAAGATGATCCCGCGACGGGCCGCGGCGGCGAAGAAGGTCCGGTGTAGCGAACCGCCGCAACTGGCTCCCAGGTCGTGCAGGGGCTCAGCCAGGCCGCTCAGCGGGTCCGGCGGGCTGTCCGCGGGACCATCGCCGGCCGGCCAATTGGTGACCAGAAGCTGGATCGACTCGCCGAGCAGTCGCTTGAAGTCGTGCTCGAGCATGGTGTGAACGTCGCGCTTGTTCAGATCTGAGCGGTCCTCCGTCACCCAGCAGCCGAGTACCAGGAGGAGGCGACCATCAGGTCGACGCTCTGCCTCGATCGGACGAGTCGAGCGCCCTACCTCGTCGCCAAGTGCCGGATTCAGACTTCTCAGGCGGTCGAGTAAGGTCGGCCACTCCCAGATGAACCGCTGAAGCTCTGCCAAAACCGCCCCCATTGTCCGATGCTCTTGCCGCGTTCCTCAAGAAGCATCCGAACTTTGGGCGGGCGGGCCGGTACGACCTTCACCACGGAGACACGGAGGTTCCACGGAGGACACGGAGAGGGAATCATCAACGCCTACTCTGTGTTCTCAGTGCTCCCTCATGCTTCTCCGTGGTGAACCGTCCCGATCCGACCGAACCCAGAGATTCGGGTTGCTTCATCCATGTTTCTTACCCTAACTGGCGCACTCTCTCCAACGCATTCTAACACCGCTGTGACGAAATATTCGTCGCCGTGGTTGCGACCGAGGACATCCTCCACCATAATAGGTCGTGGAGACGGTCCAAGGAAGCGAAAATGAAGAAACTGATCAACCACCCGGACGACGTCGTCGACGAATCGCTGCGGGGCTTCGCGGTGGCGCACGCCGCCCTGGTGCGCGTGTCCTTCGATCCGAGGTACGTCGTCCGGGCCGACGCGCCGGTTCGGGGCAAGGTGGGATTGGTGTCGGGCGGCGGTTCCGGCCACGAGCCGATGCACGGTGGATTCGTCGGACCCGGCATGCTCGACGCGGCCTGCCCGGGAGCCATTTTCACCTCGCCAACGCCGGACCAGATTGTCGCGGCCACCCGGGCGGTCGACGGTGGTGCTGGCGTCCTGCACATCGTCAAGAATTACACCGGCGACGTCCTCAACTTCGAGATGGCCGCCGACCTCCTGCGCGCGGACGGCCTATCGGTCGAGGCCGTGCTGATTGCCGACGACGTGGCCGTGGAGAACAGCCTCTACACCGCCGGACGGCGCGGCGTCGGCGCCACCGTCCTGGCGGAGAAGATTTGCGGCGCGGCCGCGGAGCAGCGGCGTCCACTGGTCGAGGTGGCGGAGCTCTGCCGCCAGGTGAACGCTCGGGCTCGCAGCATGGGCATGGCGCTCACCTCCTGCACGGTGCCCCACGTCGGCAAGCCGACCTTCGAGCTGCCGGACGACGAGATCGAGATCGGGATCGGCATTCACGGTGAACCGGGACGCCGGCGCGTGACGCTGAAGCCGGCCGCCGAGGTCGTCGCGCTGCTCGCCGAATCGGTCCTCGACGATCTGCCATTCAAGCGGGGCGATTCGGCCCTGGCCTTCGTCAACGGCCTTGGCGGCACGCCGCTGTGCGAGCTGTACCTGGTCTACGGTGAGCTGACGAAAATCTGCGCAGCGCGCGGCATCAACCTGGCTCGAAGCCTGGTCGGTAGCTACATGACCTCGCTGGAAATGGCCGGCTGCTCGATTACTCTACTGAAGCTCGACGACGACCTGATCCGCCTCTGGGATGCTCCCGTGAGGACGGCCGGCCTGCGGTGGGCGGTCTGAGCCATGGCTGCAGAAGACGTGAGCGCAGCGATCTCACGGGCTGGCATTCTTCGCTGGCTCGAGGCGTTCGCGGTCGCCGTCGGGGAGAACAAGGATCATCTCACGCGGTTGGACGCCGCGATCGGGGACGGCGATCACGGCGCAAATCTGGACCGGGGCATGCGCGCCGTGTTGCTCAGGCTGCCCGACGTTGCCGAGCGGGACATCGGCGCGACCCTCAAACTGATGGGCATGTCGCTGGTCTCGACCGTCGGCGGGGCGAGCGGTCCGCTCTACGGAACACTCTTCCTTCGGATGGGCGACGCGACCGCGGGCAAGCTGGCGCTGACTCTCGAAGATTGGACCGCGGCGCTGCGGATGGGTGTGGATGGCGTGGCCACGCGCGGAAAAGCTCATCCTGGCGATAAAACGATGCTGGACGCTCTCGCTCCAGCGGTGGAAGCGCTCGACGCCTCTCAGGCGCAAGGGACGTCGATCGCGGAGGCGCTCCGGCGGTCGGCCCTGGCTGCCGAACGCGGCGCGGCCGACACGATCCCTCTCGTCGCACGCAGGGGCCGCGCCAGTTATCTTGGCGAGCGCAGTGCCGGTCACCAGGATCCCGGCGCGACCTCGGCGTTCCTGCTGCTGCGCGCTGCCGCCGAAGGATTGTGTCGTGCGACGTGAGGTCGCGCTGGTGGTCGTTTCCCACAGCGCGCGGCTCGCCGCGGGCGTGGCCGAGCTGGCGCGAGAGATGGCCGGGCCGGCGGTGCGCCTCGTGGCTGTTGGCGGGCTGGCTCCTCCGGAGCAGCGTCTGGGGACCAATGCCGAAGCGATTCGTCAGGCGATCGAACAGGTTTACTCGGACGCCGGAGTCGTGGTGCTCATGGACCTTGGCAGCGCGCTGCTCAGCGCGGAGCTCGCCGTCGATCTGCTCCCAGCCGAGTGGCGCCAACACATCGTCCTCTGTGACGCTCCGCTGGTCGAGGGGGCGGTCGCGGCAGCGGTTCAGGCGGGACTGGGCAGCCCGATCGACCGGGTCGTGGCCGAGGCGCGGCGGGCGCTCGTCCAGAAAGTCGAGCAGTTGCAGGAGGAGCCGGGCGTCGGGAGCCAGGCGTCAGCAGGTGAACCCGGGCTGGAACGCGGCCGGTCGCTGGACGCCGCGCCGTCAATGGACCTCGGAAGGCCAGCACCTCGGCTGGGGGCAGTGCCAACTCGTTCAGAAGACGTTGGCGAATCCCGCCAACTGCGGCTGACGGTGCGCAATCGACTTGGCCTCCACGCGCGACCGGCCGCCCGTCTCGTGCAGACCGCCGCGCGGTTCCTCGCGGACGTCCAGGTCAGCAACGTCGACGGCGGCCGTGGTCCGGCGAGCGCCAGGAGCATCACCGCGGTGACCGCGCTCGGCGTCCTTCGTGGCCAGCAGGTGCTGGTGAGTGCAACGGGGCCAGACGCCGAGGCGGCGCTGGCGGCGATCGTGGAATTGGCCGAAGCTAACTTTGGCGACGTCGAGGCAATCCATGCGAGGCCAGATCCAACCCCTGGGATCGCGAGCGCAACGGCTGCGGACCTCTCCGAGCCTGGTGCGTCTAGACCCAAACCGGATTCAGCCGACACGCCACGGACGTTGCATGGCCAGCCGGCCTCGCCCGGAATCGCTCTCGGCAAAGCGCATCGCTGGCGCTCGGCACGGTTCGCCGTGCCGGAGCACCGCGTCGACGACCCGGCCGCCGCGTGGAACGAACTGCTGGAAGCGCTGGAGAAAACGCGAGCCCAGATTCGGCGTGCGAAGGAGGCGGTCGCCGGCAGGGTTGGCGGCGACGCGGCCGTCTTCGACGCGCACCTGCTCTTTCTCGACGACGAAGCGCTGCTTGGTCCCGCGCGTCGTGCCATCTTCGACGATGACGTGAACGCCGCGGCGGCCTGGTATCAGGCGACCCTGGCGGCCGCGGCGCGTCTTCGGCTGCTGGACGACGCGTACCAGCGCGCTCGCGCTGCCGACGTGGAGGACGTGGGCCGGCAGGTGGTATCGAACGTTCTTGGCGACGAGGCAGCGGCGCCACTGGTCTCCGACGAGCCTCGTATTCTGGTCGCATCCGACGTGGCGGCTTCCGACGTCGCGAGACTCGATCCCGCGCGCGTCCTCGCGGTCTGTTCTGCCCTCGGCGGTCCGACGTCGCACGGTGCCATCCTTCTGCGAAGTCTGGGCGTGCCGGCGGTGGTCGGCCTGGGTCCGGCGCTTCTCACGATCGACGAAGGAGCGCCGCTGATCGTCGACGGAGCCGCCGGAATCGTCGAGGTCAATCCTGACCACCCTCTCACCGAGCATTATGCTCGGAATATCGAAGCCGCGCGGGAGACTCGGGCGGCTGCCAGCGCGGCGAGGCTGGCAGCCGCTCTGACCGGTGACGGGCACCGTGTTGTCGTCTGCGCGAACGTCGGCTCGCTCGCAGAGGCGCGCGGTGCGCTGGCCGCCGGCGCCGATGGCATCGGCCTCTTCCGCAGTGAGTTCCTGTTCCTGGATCGCATGGTGGCACCGGACGAGGACGAACAGTTCGTCGCGTATCGGGCGGCAGTCGAGGGTCTCCGCGCCGAGGCAGGAGTCGGGAGTCAGGGATCAGCAGGCCCGGGAGCGGCGACGGAACAGTGCGTTGAACCACGCCATCGGGTGAGCAAGCGGGCGCACGTTGAGACTCGGCCGTTCACCATCCGCACTCTGGACGTTGGAGGTGACAAACCGCTGGCGTATCTCGCCGCTGACGATGAGGCCAACCCGTTCCTGGGCTGGCGCGGTATCCGTCTCTGCCTGGAGCGCCCCGAGTTTTTCCAGGTGCAGCTGCGGGCGATCGTCCGCGTTGCTGCCATGTATCCATTGCGCGTAATGTTCCCGATGATCGCAACGATCGACGAGTTTCGCGAAGCACGCGGGCTGCTGATGACGTCGTGGGCAGAGATCAGTCGTCGGGGACAACCAGTCCCGCGGAGTATCCAGACCGGCATCATGGTCGAGACTCCCGCGGCCGCGCTGCTGGCGGCCCGCTTCGCCGATGAAGTGGATTTCTTTTCGATCGGCACGAACGACCTGGCGCAATACACCCTGGCTGCCGACCGCGGCAACCCTCGGGTCGCCACGCTGGCAGATCCTTTCCACCCGGCGGTCCTGCGGCTCATTGCCCGGGTGACCGAGGCCGCACACGCTCGCGGCAGGCCGGTCGCCGTCTGCGGCGAGATGGCCGGAGACACCCTCGCCGCACCGCTGCTGATTGGACTCGGCGTGGACGAGTTGAGCATGGCTGGGCGGTCGATCCCGGAGGTGAAGCAGTCGATCCGTGGTATCGACCGCGCGGCGGCGGTCGCGCTGGCTGGGCGAGCCCTGGAAGCTGGTTCGCCCGAGGAGGTCCGCCGGCTGGCTCGCGCGGGCTAAGCTGTCTCTCAGTCGGTATCGGGAAGGGGTCAGTCGGCCAGAGCTTTGCTGCGCAAAGCTCTGGCC
>DATLRG010000041.1:0-7165 GCA_035534795.1 Chloroflexota bacterium | reverse complement strand
CGTGGAACGACCTGGCGACTGAACCACCGCGACACAACGTCTTGCCGGAGCTGCCTCGCCCCCCGCCCGCTCCATCGCAGATGGAGGGGGGAGCCGGACCTTTCCCCTCTCCATCGGAGATGGAGAGGGGGCGAGGGGGTGAGGCCACGCCTACGACACCTCGATCGCCCCGCCCAGGCTCTCGCCCTTCCAGTCCGGACGGTAGTACGAGTACACCTGCGAGGGACTTGCCTTGGCGCGCACGGGATAGAGCGCCTTCGCCTGGAAGCTCACTGTGAGCTCGTCGTTCGGCAACATGTTCTCGATGTAGAGGATCACCTTGCGGCCGGCCAGGTCGTAGCGCTTGAGCTTCGGCTGGGCCTTCACCGCGGCGTCCAGCGAGGCGGCGTCGGCCGCGAAGCCGGTCGGGACGGAGACGTCCAGCACGACCATGCCGGCCTCGATCGGCTCGGGCGGGGTGAACTTGATCGTCGCGGTGACGGTGATCTGATCGTTCACCTCGACTTTGTCGGTGCCGTATTGCACGTCGATCTGGAAGGCGGACTGCGCGGCCGGCGCGGCGTCGGGCACGTTGAAGCGGCGGACCGACTGGGTCATCACCTGACCTTTGCCCGCCGCCTGAACGCTCAGGCTCTGGCCAAGTGGAACCTCGATCACCTGGAGCACGTCGGCGTTGTCGGCGGAGATTCGCACGTCCTTGCGCCACGAGCCGGCCTTCAGCGTGATCGTCGCGTCGGTGTCGGAGCGGCTGCCGGTCGCGGCGGTGGTGAGCGCCTGCAGCGCGACGATGGTGTCCTGGGTCGAGCCGAAGCCGCCGTACGCGTTGCGCTGGGAGGCGAGCCAGCGGACGGCGCGGCTGGCATTCACGCTGTCGCCGATTTGCAGCAGGGCGAGGGTGGCGTAGGCGGTGGTCTCGACGACGGCGCTACTCCTGAGAATCGGCAGGATCGGGCCCGGGATCGGCGGCATCACCGCCGCGCCGCCGTTGCCCGGCTGGACCGGCAGCGGCGCGGCGCCAGGCACGGCGAGTGGCGACGGGCCGACCGGCAGCGGCAGGAGCTCCTCTCCCCACCAGATTCCATCGTCGCTCTGGTGGGCCAGTCCCATCAGCTTGTCGTGAGCGGCCGGCGCCTGGCCGCTCTTCGCGAGCGCCAGTGCGTACGCCGTCGTCGCGACCGAGTAGGCGTCGGCAGCCGCGCCAAGAGCGCCCTCCAGGTAGCGGACCGCTCGCGCGGCGGTGCTGTCGTCCCCGGCCGCGCGCAGCGCGATGGCGACGTAGGCAGTCAGCGCCGTTTTGCCGCTCAGGCCGCCGAGCAGGTCCTGGTGATGAATGAAGCCGAACGGGTCGAACGAGCCATCGGCGTTCTGGTGCTGACCGACCCAGGCGCGTGCTGCGGAGAGGACGGCATCGTCGATGAAGATGAGGTCCCTGGCCTGGGCGAAGGTCTTCATCACGAAGGCGGTCAGCCAGAGGCTGCCCTCCGGATCGCTCTGACCGAAGGCGGAGAAGCTACCGTCGGTGCGGCGGTAGGTCAGCTCGCGCTGGTAGCCGGTGAGCATCAGCAGCTCGGCCTTGGCCATCACCGCGGGCTTGAGCTGCGTGGTATCCTTCAGGTACTGCGCGACGAAGACGTCCGGCGCGAAGTTGATCATGTTCTGCTCGCCGCAGCCGAACGGCATCTGCAGCAGACCGTCGAGACCGTCGATCGTCTGGCTGAGGATGTTGCCGGTCAGGGCGATGAAGGCGCGCGACGAGCCGGCGATAGCATTGGCGGGGATGCTCAGGTCGAGCGTCTTCGCCGCGCCGGCCGCGACGACGGCGTTCTCCACCACCTCGCGCTTGATCCCTTCCGCCTCGACGAGCAGGTCCTTGACGATCGCGTCGGCGGCGGTCTGGCTGCGCGCCGTCACCTTGAGCGAGCCGACGCCCAGGCCGGTCGGGCGAATGCCAAAGGACAGTCCGCCCACCTGATTCGGCCCGACGGTGACCGTCTTCGACTTCACGTCGATCAGATCGAACCAGTTGGCCGGGTCCAGGTCGACGACGAACTGCTGTGTCGTCGCCTGGTAATTGTAGAGCGCGACCCTGGCCGGAAACTGCTCGCCCCGGATCGCCGAGTAGGGCAGATCGACCTGCACGAAGAAGGGCTGGAAGACCTTCACCTGCGCCTCGCCGATGCCGAGGCCCTTGTCCTTGGACAGGGCGACGGCGCGAAGCATCCAGGTGGTGATGCTGTCGGGCGCGGTCACCTTCCTCGTGATCTGGCCGGAAGCGTCGGTGTCGAAGGTGTCCCAGAGCCAGGTCTCGGGAAAGAACTGACGAACGCGCTGGACCTCGGCCAGGGGCTGGCCGGGCGCGGCGTTGCTCGCCGCGGCTTGCTGCGCAGCCGGGGCGGCCGGCGCGGCGGTGGGCGCGGCCGCGTCCGCCGCCCGTGCCGCCGCGGCCATTGGCATCGCGCCCTCGAATGCCTGCCGTTGGAGGATCTGCGGCCGCTGGATCTGCTGGCTCGCCGGCACCTGGCGGTTGGTCAGGACGACGACGCCCGCGTCCTGGAACGTCTCCCTGGCGCCGGGCAGCGTGATCGGCCCGAACGGGTTGATCGGCTGCGCCGAGTCCAGCTCGACCTGCGGCTTGAGGTAGAGCTGCTCGAGCTCGTCGAAGACCTGTTGCAGGTTGAGCCGGTTCTCCGCCAGGATGAAGACGGACTTGTCCACGGCGACGAGGCCGACGCGCGCCTGGCCCTCGGCCTGGACTTTCACGTTGAGCGCGTCGCCGGGCTTCACCTGCGGCCGGTCGACGCCAAGCTGGACCTGCTGCGGGTAGTCGCCGGCGACTTTGACCGGCACGTAGTCCGCCGCGACCTCGCCGTTGCTGAGGATCTGGTAGACCAGCAAGCGGAACTCCGGCGCCATCGACGGCGCCAGCGCGATCGCCAGGTCGGCCGTGGGCGAAAAGTCGGAGAAGGCGACCTGACCGCGCGCCACGACCTCGTAGTAGAAGTTGGTCGAGCCGCGGGTCGAGGTAACGGCGAAGTGCGCGGTGTCGCCAACCTTGAGCGCGCCGGTGGTGGTCTGCTCGACGTGGATGAAGCTGCTGCTCGGCGAGTAGCCGGCGCTCAACGACGCTTTTGCCGACATCGCATCTTTGGCCTGCGCGACAATCGTCAGCGTCGCGGCGCCCGCCGGCGGCGTCAGCTTCAGCACCGCCAGGCCCTGCGACGTGGCCACACGCGGCGCCTCGCTCTGGAGCTGCTTGAAGCTACTGTCCTGGTAGGTCACGCTAAAGGCAATGGTCAGATCGACCGGCTTTTTGTCGGGTGTTTGGGCGACCGCCAGCACCGAGAAGGGCAGCGTCGGCTTGAACGTCGGGCTCTCGGGAATGACCTGCAGGTCGATCGGCAGCGCGGCGATGGTGACAAGCTGACTGGTCGTCTCCTGGTAGCCGGTCGATTGCTCTTTCACCGTCACGTCCAGCCGGACGTTGGACATCCCACCGGCGCCGGGCGAGCCGACCGCGTAGCGAACGGCGGGGATCTCGAAGGTCATTTTGCCGTCAATCGGCTGGGATACCTTGGCGTACTGCTGCCAGGTGCCGACGTAGCGCTGGGCGGTGATCTCGACGTCGCCGGCGACGGGCTTGCCGTAGCTGTACTGCGCCGAGATCGTGCCGTCGATCGGATCGCTGGCCAGTGCCCAGTCCTGCTGCAGATCGACGGTGACGGCATACTTCGGCAGGACGTACTCCTCGACGCGCACGTCGAGCTCGGCCGTACGGTTGCCGATCGTGGCGTTCGCCTTCCAGACGCCGAGGTTCGGCTCGGTCGAGAGGGGCAGATCGACGCTGGCCATGCCGAAGTCGTCGACCGTCGCGATCTGCTTGAAGATCTTGATGCCCTTGGCGTCCATCACCTCGACCGTGGCGATGCCGCTCGCCGGCTTCAACGACGGCGCGAGCGCCAGGACGCGGAAGTGGACCGTCTGGCCTGGCTGGTAGATCGGCTTGTCGCTTTCCAGAAAGACCAGCGTGCCACTCTGTACCTGGACCGGCGTCTGGTCCTGGAAGCCCCGGGCGCTGACCTGGAGATCGTAGCTGCCGTCGGCCAGGTCCGGCACCTGGAGCGCCAGGCTGCCGCGCCCGGTGATCCGCGCGGTCGCGTTCGCGACCGGCTGTCCGTTCTGGCTCAGCGCGACCGTCACGTCGCCGCTGGCCGGCTGATCGCCCTGGAACAGCGACAGCGAGATCGCCTCGCGCTGCCCGGCGCGCAGCACGCTGGGCGCGACGGCGACGTAGCCATCCACGGTCTGGGCCGGACCGACGCTCGGCGTTGGGAGCAGTGGCGTCGGGCCCGCCGTCAGCGCCGGCAGCGGCGTCGCCGACCGCCCGGGCAGCGGCACGATCGGGGTGGGGCCGGGGCGGCGCAGCGCAAAGGGAGACGGGCCGGAGCACGCGACCGCCGACAACCCGGCGACCGACACTGCGAGGAAGGCTCTTCGCGAGAACCGTTGCATCGTCGACGTCCTCCATAGAGACTACATTAGAGACTGTATTCACTTCAAGGAACGTCGACGACGGGGGAAATGTTCCCGCGGAGTGGCGAGTGTTTGGCGCGGGACCGGGACCGTGGCCTCACCCCCCGCCCCTCTCCATCTCCGATGGAGAGGGGAGTCGGACGGGGAAGGACCGTTCCGCCTTCTCCATCGCCTCGCAGGGATCATTCCTGCTCTGGTGAGAACCCATCCCGATCGAGCTCCAGGACGTAGTGAACGCTCCGGGTGATCGGGCGGAAGCCGACCTTCTCGTAGGCGCGACGGGCCGGAGTCGCCACGTCCTCGAGGCCGGTCGCGACGTCGGCGTAGCGCATACCGGCCTGACGGAAGATGTCCAGAACGTGGCGGTACATGTCCGTACCGATGCCCCGCCCCTGGTAGCGCGGATCGACGCCGTTGTTGCCGATCGTGCCGATCTTCCGCCGCTCGTCGAGACGATAGGCGACGACGCCGACAATCTGACCGTCGATCTCCGCCACGAGGACCCATGCCGGGTGGTCGGCAAAGACGCGGTCGATCTCGTCGGTCTTCCACTCCCGCCACGACCGGCCACCCATGACGCCATAACGCTGTTCCAGCAAATGGAAGAACGTTACGTTCTCAAAGGCGGCGGCGATGATCTCGCGCGCGCGCGGCAGATCCGACGAACGGGCCGGCCGCATCGCCGTCACGGTCGCGGTCGGTTCATGGTCTCGCATCGATCGGCCTCCATTGACGGGCGTAAGGCTCGGGGTATGGAGTGAGCGGTGCTCCAAGCGCACCGCTCACTCCATACCCCGAGCCTTACGCCCGTGTATTTAGAATCTGCTCGACCAGCTCCATCGACTTCACCGCGTCGGCGAAATGACTGGAGGGCTGTCGGCCTGCTTTGATGCAGTCGACGAAGTGCCGGCTCTCCTGCCAGAAGCCGAGCCAGTGGTAAGGTTGGAGCGTCTCGCCGTCGCGGACGAATGGCTGGCCGAATTCTCGCGATGGCATCACCTCCGGCTCGCCGTCGTCGGCGACCAGGTAGCTCTCGCGGTCGGCGTCGACGGACGCGGTGATATTCTGCCCGTGGAACTCCGCCCGAAAGATGCGCCGGCCGGTCACCGTGTTGTAGTGGACCGTGCCGACCGCGCCCGTCGAGAAGGTCACCAGCGCGAAAAACGCGTTCGGGACCGGTCCGGGGACGTAGCGTTGGCGCACGTCGGCCCGCACCTCGACGACCTCGCCGCCGCACAGCCAGCGGAGATTGTCGACCGCGTGAATGCCGTCGGAGGTCAAGGGGTCGATCGCGCCGCCGTAGAAGCCAGCGGGCGTGTTGAGATCGCGTGTGGCCTTCAGGAACGCGACATCGGCGAAGTGGATCGGGCCGCGCTCCTCGACGCGCCGGCGCAAGGTGGTGGCCGCTGGGACGAACCGGCGCTGAAAGCCGACCATCGTGAGGCAGTCGTGCTCGCCGGCGGCGTAGCTGAGCATCCGCGCCTGGTTCGTCGTCAGCGCGAGCGGCTTCTCGACGAAGAGATGTCGCCCTTGCTGCAGCACCTGCCGGGCCGTCTCGTACAGATGCTGCGGTGGCATGAGCGCGTAGACCGCCCGCGGCTCGACCTCGGCCAGCATCCGCTGGTAATCGGTGTAAACCAGCCGGTCGGGGATCCCGAGCCGCCGGGCCGTTTGTTGCGCCTTCTCCGGAATCAGATCGCAGATCGCGGCCAGCTCGACGTCGGGAAAGCTGGCGAGCGACGGATAATGGTAGGTGTTGGCCATCGACCCCGCGCCGATGAGCGCCACCCGGACCCGGGACTCTGCCATCTCCAACCTCCGTTACTGAACAATGCGCAATGCGCAAAACGGGCAGGACACGGAATCGTGGGGCGGGCGGCGTGGCCCCAGGAGTCTGCGTTATACCCCCGGACCACTCTCAATCCGACAGCTTGACCGGCCGTCCGCCGGCCTGCGCCGAGGCCAGCGCGGCCTCCTGGAACGCGACGACTTCGATCAGCTCCGCCGCCGAGATCGGCGACGGCGCGCCGCCGAGGACCGAGACTACCACGCCGACCAGGTCGCGGTAGAGGTGCTGGAGACTCACCGTCGCCGGGCGAATCCCGCGTTCTCCATACGCCGTGAAGCCATAGCCACGCGTGCCGCGACGGAGGCCCCGCATCACCCCGAGGCGGCCATCCTTCCAGCGGCCGGTGACCACTTCTCCATCCTCATTGAAGATGCACGACACCTCGGCGCACCCCGGACCGAGCAGGGCGTAGAGCATCTCGACGCCGTGGACGCCGTAGTGGAGCAACCCGGGGTTGTGCGGATGGAGCACCGCCGGCGCGTAGACGTCCGCCCCCACCAGCGGGCCGAGATCGACCTCGACAGACCGGGCCGCCTTCACCTCCGGCGTGAAGCGAAGGGATGACGCGGAGAAAAGTGGGACGCCCTTTTGCGCGGCCAGATTCACCAGGGCACGCGCGTCCGCGGCGGTGGAGGCAAACGGCTTGTCGATAAACACCGGCCGTCCGGCCTCGAGGAAGGGCGTCGCTCGTTCGCGATGCACCGCGCCCTCGTTTGACTCGACCAGCACCGCGTCAACCCTGTCGAGCAGGTCCGACGGCCGCTCGACCAGCGGAACGCCCGCCGA
>DATLRG010000040.1:0-2605 GCA_035534795.1 Chloroflexota bacterium | reverse complement strand
ATTCGGGAGCGCCCCATCGCGATCCTCGCGGCGGGCATTCTCTCACCGCTCGCCTACCTGCTCGTGCTGACCGCGCTGACGTTCAGCCAGGTGGCGTACATCGCCCCGACCCGGGAGATTGGGATCGTGATCGGAGCGGTGCTCGGCGCGCGCAGTCTCAAAGAGCCGTATCCTGCCAACCGCATGGTCGGCTCAGCCCTGATCGTGCTCGGTATCTTCGGCCTGGCACTTTCTCCCTAGCTCAGCCAGATCGGATTGGTCCAGGCGCGTTTGCCGGCGGCGTCGATCACGGTGACGCGGCAGTACGAGCCGGCGAAAGGGCCGAGTGGGAACTGGCACTCGGTGAGGGAGTCGCGCGTTTCGTGGCGCGCGCCGGGGCCACGGCCGCTGACGAACACCGAGCTAGCGGGCGAGCAGGAAACGCGCAGCCGATCTCCATCGATCGCCACGTGGTGAATCTCCGGTCCCTGGCTGGCGTAAAAGCGCCCGCCTTTGATCGCCGCCAGCAGCGCGTCGGGATCGAGCGATTCCGCGCGCACCTGCACCCAGGCAGCGCGGTAATCCAGCCGCTCCTTGAAGTGCGCGTCGTCGGCGGCGTACGCCATCAGGCGATTCCCGCGCGCCAGCAGCATTTCCTCCATGTACCAGCTATCCCCCCGGTCGTTGTCGGTGTAGCAGGTCTGGTTGAAGATCTCGACCGCGTGCGCCGCGTCCAGGGAGAGCGCGTCGGCGAGCGTCAGGCCGTACCAGGCCGGGTGCGCGATGCCGACAAAAGCGCCGGTGGCCGCGGCTCGTCGCGCCAGCTCGGGGCCAGTCTCGGTCGCGCCGGTCGGCGCAAAATCCAATGGAAGACCAACCGAGACGATGTGCCAGCGTTGCCCGATCTCGATCCGCGGCGCGTGCAGCTCGGCGCCGAGCAGCGTGGTGAACGTCGGCGTCCGAAACTCGCGCGTGTCGGTGATGGGGAAGCCGTAGTTTTCGAGGAAGTGATCCGTGATCGCCAGGAAGTCATAGCCATGATCGCGGTAGGCGGCGATGACCTGCGCGGGGCCGAGCGCACCATCCGAGCGGGTCGAGTGGGTGTGCAGGTTGCCGCGGTAAAAGCGCCCGGGCTGGTCGAAAGGCAGATTGTTCAAATTGCGCTCCTTGGGTGACGGATGCTGATACCTTATCATAGCAGGTGAGGCGTGGTGTACAATCCTGACTCGATGAAGGAGGCCCACTCCATGAAACTATCGTTGACCACGGTTGCGCTGGCGGATCTGTCGCTCGAAGAGACCGTCGACTTCGCCGCCGGGTTCGGCTACGATGGTCTCGAGCTACGCGTGCGGCGCATTCCCCCGCGGGCGGTTGGGCAGCCATTCTCGTTCTGGGGCAACCACAAGAACGGCCTGAACCCGGATAACTTCGTGGCGCTGGCGCCGCGGATCAAGCAGCTTTGCGGCGATCGTGGCCTCGCGATCCCCGCGCTGGCCAGTAACGCGACGGCCGCCGATCTGGACGACCTGCGGCGGCTGGCTGAAGGCGCCACGCTCTGTGGCTGCCCGCTCGTCCGCGTTGGCGCGCCGCGCCGGTACGATGGTAGCGTATCGTACCGCGAGCTCTACGCCGAGGCGGTCGAGGCGTTTGGCCGGGCGATCGAGGCGATCAAGCCGTTCGGCGTGCGCGCGCTCCTGGAGATCCACGCCGGCACGATCACCATTAGCGCGGGGCTGGCCTCCCGGTTGGTCTCGAACTTCCAGCCGGAGTCGATCGGCGTGATTTACGACACGAACAACATGGTGAGGGAGGGATACGAAGGTCTGCGCCTGGGCCTGGACGTTCTCGGTCCGTACCTGGCGCACGTCCACGTCGGCGACCACGGCCCGCGGCCAGGCGAACGCGACGAGCAGGGCACCGTGCGTTGGCGCTGGAAGGCCTGCGATCTCGGGGAAGGTCTCCTGAGCATGCCCGATGTGCTGGCCGAGCTACGCCGCGTCGGCTATGACCGGTTCATCACCGTCGAGGACCTGCGGCCCGACCTCGACGCGGACGTGAAGTTCCGCGCGGCCATCGCGTATCTGCGGCGCCTCTGAATTCTCCGGGGGGATCGGGTAAGGTAGGCTGAGCTCGCGCGGCAAGCTCAGCGCGCCTCGCCCGACCCCACCCGAGATACCCGGCTGGGTGAGGATTATCGATTGACCGAGTACGTCGTCGGGACGGTCGAGGACCTCCCGGTGGGATCGAAGCGCATCGTGACGGTCGACGGCGTGGAGATCGGCGTCTTCAACGTCAAAGGGCAGTACTACGCGCTGCCGAATCACTGTTTCCACCAGGGCGGGCCGCTCTGCGAAGGCAACGTTGGCAGCACCATCATGGCGACCAGAGAAAGCGGTTGGAAAGTCCAGTGGGTCCAGGAGGGCGAGATCGTCGTCTGTCCCTGGCACGGACTCGAGTTCAACATCACCACCGGTCGCTGTCTGGCCCGTCGCCGCGCCCGGCTCCGCCAGTACCGCGTCCAGGTGGTCGACGGCCAGGTCACCTTGTTCGTCTAAGAAATTATCTCAGGACAGGTATGTGGGTGCCCTCGGGGCACCCACATACCTGTCCTGAGATAATTTCTTAG
>DATLRG010000039.1:0-8279 GCA_035534795.1 Chloroflexota bacterium | reverse complement strand
GTAAATCTCCTTCAGCATGAAGTGCTTGTAGCCGCCTTTCGCCGCCGCGACCGGGTCCCAGCTCACCACCGTGGTCGACTTGTCGACGGGAGTCCCATCCAGTCCAACGCAGCGGAATCCATCGCGGGTGACGATCGCCATCTCGCGATCGTCGAGAAAGGCCATGGTACGGGTGTGGTCCAGGATCGCCGTCAGGTCCGACGCGACGAAGGTCTCGCCCTCGCCCAGACCGATGGTGACCCCACCGGCGTTGCCGAGGCGCGCGGCCACCAGCCGGTCTGGCTCGCGCAGGCTCATCAGGACGATCGCGTGGTTTCCGCGCAGTTCCCGGAGCGCGCGACGGGCGGCCTCGTCGAGGCTGGCGCCCTCGGCCGCGAAAGCCTCGACGAGGTGAACGATCACCTCGGTGTCGGTCTCCGAGCGGAAGACGTGCCCTTGATCGCGCAGCCGCTGCCGCAGCTCGACGTAGTTTTCGACGATGCCGTTGTGAATGACGACGATGTCACCACGGCAATCCAGGTGCGGGTGCGCGTTCACCTCGGACGGCTTGCCGTGCGTGGCCCAGCGGGTGTGGCCGATGCCGACGGTCCCGCGCGGCGGTTCGCGATCGAGGACGCGCTCGAGCTCTGCGAGCTTACCGACGCTCCGCCGGACCTCGAGCCGGCCGTCGCTCAACACCGCTAGACCGGCCGAGTCGTAGCCGCGATACTCCAAGCGCTTCAATCCGTCGAAGACGATCCGGGTCGCGTCCCGCTCGCCGACGTACCCCACGATACCACACATCGCCATTCACTCTTTCATGCGGCCGACGGACCACGCGATGGCCCTGCCAATCGCTGCGTTGAGACGCAAAACGCAAAACGTAAAACGCAAGGCCGGTGCGCCGGGATGACCGTCGTTTGTGTTTTGCGCATTGCGCATTGCTCAGTAACCGCGACACGACGAACGCGCGGGACCGCGACGCGCTTGGACCGAGACACTGTCCGGACACCCCTTGCCTGCCGCCGCCCACTCGGTCAGGTGCCGGCGCAAGTTCTGCGCCGCGTGGCGATGCGCGCTCGACGCCTCGATTCATTGGCAGGCTGGAACGGCGGGAACCCGGGATCAAGAGTCCGGCATCAAAGGTCGGGGATCGGAGGCCGGCGGTCGGGCGTTGGGATCGGCGACCCCCACCTCGGGCGGCAGCAACGCCGCGATGCGCGCCATCAGGTCGGCGGTGAGGACGGGGATTTGATCCCGCCGGACGCGGGGCGGGTGGTACGGCTCGCCGACCGTGATGCTCAGGGTGCGGCGATGGATCACCCCGGACCGACTCAGCACCTCACTCACGCCGTGGATGCCCACGGGAACGATCGGCGCGCCGGCGCGCTGCGCGAGGATGACCGCGCCGGGCTGGCCGGGCTGCAGATGACCATCGCGGCTGCGGTGCCCTTCGGGGAAGATGCCCAGGACCTTGCCATCGGCCAACAGCTTCAGCGCGTACCGATACGCCGCCAGGTCCGCCTCGCCGCGCCGCACGGGGAATGCCTCGAACCACCGCGACAGCAAACCCATGAACGAGTGACCCCACGCCTCCTGCTTGGCCATGAAGTAGATCTTGCGCGGCAGAAAGGCGCTCAGCACCGGCGGATCGGCGATGTGCAGGTGATTGGGCGCGAGGATCAGCGGACCGGTGCGCGGCAGATTTTCCAGGCCCTGCACCTCGACGTGGCTCAGTAGCCGTGCAATGGCGTGGGTGCTGACTGACGCAAAATCGTAGAAATTGATCACGGGTCCAGCTTGACGATCATGTCCAGAACCAACGCAAGTTCCTCGTCCACGCTCATGGTCGACGTATCTAGAATAACCGCATCGGGCGCCGGCTTCAACGGGGCAACCGATCGAGCCTGGTCCAGGTGATCGCGCTCGGCCATCTCCGCGGCCACCCTGGACGGGTCCGGTATCATGCCCATCGCCCGCAGTTGTTCGATCCGACGGGAAACGCGGACCGGCAACGGCGCGTCGAGGTAGAGCTTCAGGCCAGCGGTGGGGACCACCACGGTCCCGATGTCACGTCCAGCGATCACGACTCGCCCCCGACTCGCCACCTGGCGTTGTCGCGGCAGCATCTCCGCTCGCACCGCTGGATGCGCCGCGACGATGGAGACGGCGTTCGCCACGTCCGGTGAAGACAGCTCGCGGGTCACGTCCTGTCCATCCACCACCACGGCGTAGCCGCGGTCGTTCACCACTCTGGGCCGCTCGATCTCGATCGACGCCTGGCGGGCCAATCGAGTCAGCGCCAGCTCGTCGGACAGGTCGACACCGCGTTGCAGAGCGAGCCAGGTCAGCGCGCGGTAAAAGGCGCCCGTGTCCAGGTAGAGGTAGCCGATCTCCTGCGCGATCCGTTGCCCGACGATGGTCTTGCCCGAACCGGCCGGCCCATCGATCGCGATCACCGACGGACGCATCGTTCCTCCGAAAGTGATGGGTGACGCGTGATCCGGGGACCAAAGCCCAAGCCGGTGTGCCCCTCGGGCCCCGCATCAGGCGTCATTCGCCGAGTCCCACCGCCGCGAGGAGCTTCTCGACTTCGGCCGGGCGCAGCTCGCGCCATTCGCCCGGCTGCAGTTTCCCCAGGGTCAGCGGGCCCATGCGTGTGCGCACGAGTCGGTCCACGGTCAGCCCAACCGCCTGACACATCAGGCGGATCTGCCGCTTGTGCCCCTCGTGGATCGTCACTTTCACGGCTCCACCGGCGACGCGAGCGACCTCGGCGGGGCCGGTCCGCCAACCTTCGATCTCGACTCCCTCGCGAAGCCGTGCCAGTTGCGCCGGGCTTGGCGGCGGGCGGGCCCAGACGAGGTAGTCACGCGGCACCTCGTGGCTCGGGTGCAACAGACGATGGGTCAGCTCGCCGTGGTTGGTCAGCAGGATCAATCCCTCGCTGGTCACATCCAGCCGCCCCACCGGATAGACGCGCGCGGCGCTCTGCACCACGTCCAGGACCGTCCGACGACCGCGCTCATCGCGCGCCGTGCTCAACACGCCGAGTGGTTTGTTCAGCATGATGTAGGTGTGCCGCGGGGTTTGGTTGACTGGCTTGCCGTCGACTTCGATCCGATCGCGCGGGCGCACGCGCGTGCCGTGCTGCGTGACCACCGCGCCATTGACTGTCACTCGTCCAGCCTGGATCAGATCTTCGGCGCGGCGCCGCGACGCCACGCCGGCGGCCGCTAGTACCTTCTGCAGTCGTTCACCATCCCCCGCCGTCGTCACTGCAGGAACCCCAGAGGCAACCGGGCGACGGGCTCGCCGCCTCCGTAGAACGTGGCCGTGCCGGCATTCTGATCGGGCAGGTCCGGGTTCTCCGTGGCCCGAAGCGGTGCATCCGGCACCAGATCGAGCTGGCAGGAAACAGTTTGAGCCTGCCAGTTCGGCAGATACACGCTCGTGGGCTGGGCAACGTGCAAGCGCCGTGTCGCCGAGCCGTCTTGCGTCTGATAGAGCGGGCTGTCTGGCAGGTCCAGGTCGACCCAGGTGTCGTCGTCGAGAAAGTGGTCGAGTAAGGCGGTGACGTCGGGAACGTAGTCCGGTGTGTGCATGACCGTCACGTAAAGGACGTTCTCGCCCTGCTGGTCGGCGACGGTGATGGCGTGCAGGGCCAGATCGGTCGTGCCGGTCTTGATGCCGATCACGCCCGGCCGACGGCCGAGGAAGTAGTTCGTGTTGGTAAGGTCGTACGTCCAGCGCCCTTGGATGACGACGTGGCGCGTCGCGACAATCTGCCGGAACAGCGGGTAACGCATCGCCGCGCGCGCGATCACGATCATGTCGTACGGACTCGAGAGATGGCCCGGCGCGTCCAGCCCGTGAGGATTGGCGAAGTGCGTCTCGGAGAGGCCCAAGCGCTCGGCCTCCTGGTTCATCATCGCGACGAACCCGGCGTCACCGCCGCCGACCGTGCGAGCGATCACCAACGCCGCGTCGTCGCCGGAGGGGACGAGCATCCCGAACAGCAGGTCGCGCAACGACAGCCGCTCCTGTGCGTGCAACCCCATCACCGAGTCGCCGGCCATCTGTGAAGCATCGACACCACTGGTCACCACCTGGTTCAGGTCACTGACCTGTTGCAAGGTGACCAGGGCCGTCATCATCTTGGTCATGCTCGCGGGCGGGAGTGCCTGGTGGGGATTCTTGCCCCAGATCAACTGGCCGGTGTCGCCGTCGACCACGGCTGCCGCCGACGCTTGGATCGGCGGCGGAGGACCCACGTTCGCCCGCGCGAGGGTATCGGCATACACCGCGGACGGGACCTGATCCGAGCCGATCAAGGCAGGCGGTCCGAATCCGACCAGACAAAACATGGCGACAACGAGGCTGCTGATCGATCCGATCGTTCGCTTGTCCACGTCGAACTAACTGTATACCCTGACGTGGCAGGCGTCAATCGAGGTTGACACCTCCGGATTTGGCCGCTATGATGCTTGCCGACGCAGCCATGGGATGGACGAGGTATCGGGTGGATGAAGCTGATCATCGCGATCGTTCAGGACCAACACGACGCGGGTAAGGCGGTGGACGAGCTGGTGGCGAACGGCTTCGGGGCCACCAGAATCAATACGGCCGGTGGTTTCCTCAAGCGGGGGAACTCGACGATTCTCATCGGGGTAGAGGACACGCGGGCCAACGACGTTATCCAGATTCTCCGCGACGTCTGCCACCAGCCGTCGAGCGAGACCGCGGGCGCGTCCACCGCCGGCATCGTCTTCGTCGTGCCGGTCGGCGCCTCGTACAAGATGTAGGCAATACGATACCTGGTCCACGGTGAGAACGCTCTGAATGTCGTTGATTTGCTGCGCAATTCGACGACATCCAGAGCGTTCTCACCGTGGACCAGGTATAAGAAGGATCGCCCAGCATGCAGACGGTTGCGCAGACGATCGCGCGGAGCCTCGCGGAGGCTGGCACACGGTACGTCTTCGGTCACCCGGGAGGGGAGGTCGCCCACTTGATCGAGGCGCTCCGTCAGGAAGGAATCCCATTCGTTCTCACGCGCCACGAAGCCACTGCCGCGTTTCTCGCGGCGAGCTGGGGCGAGCTGAGCGGACAGCCGGGCGTCTGTGTCTCGACGCTCGGACCGGGCGCGACGAATCTCCTGAGCGGCGTCGCCCACGCCTTCCTCGACCGCTGCCCCATGGTGGCGATCACCGCGCAGCTCGCGACCGACCGCCAGGTTCGGGCGACCCATCAGCACGTGGACCTGACCGGACTTTATCGCCCCGTCACCAAGGCCTCGATCAAGGTCGGCGCGGACAACGCCGCCGCGGCCGTCGAGCACGCCTGCTACCTGGCGACGGCCGAACGGCCCGGGCCGGTTCATCTCGAGATCCCGAGCAACGTCGCTACCCAGCCGCACACCGGGGAGAGGCGAGGAGTGCGCTTCGGCAACGTCGGAGCGCCGAGCGCGCCATCAGTCGACCAGGCCGCACGGCTCCTGGCGACGGCGAAGCGTCCGGCCCTCCTGGCAGGAATCGGCGCGGTCCGTTGTCACGCGACCCCCGCCCTCGTCAGGTTGGCCGAGGTGCTCGGAGCGCCGGTGGTGACGACGCCCAAGGCCAAGGGTGTTTTCCCGGAGGATCACCCGCTCGCCGCCGGGGTGATGGACATGACCGGCGAAGCGGTCGTCGACGACCTGTTGCGCGAGTCTGATCTGCTGATCGCGGCGGGCTTCGACGTCGTCGAGCTGATCAAGCCGTGGACCTTCCGCGCTCCGTTGATCCACGTCGACACCATCCCGAACGTCGACCAGCTTTACACTGCCGAGGTCGAAGTCGTCGGAGACGTCGCCGGCGCCCTGGAGAACCTGGCTCGGGTGGCGCGGCCGGCCGAATGGCCCGACGGGCGCGTCGCGGAGAGCCGGCGCGCGCTGCGCGCGGCGCTCGTCCCGAAAAGTCAGGGATTGGCGCCGCACACGGTCATGGAGATCGTTCGTGCGGCCCTCCCACGCGATGGTGTCGTCGCGAGCGACGTCGGCGCCCACAAGATTCTCCTGGGCCAGGTCTGGACGGCCTACGAGCCACGAACGTACCTGGTCTCCAACGGCCTCTCGTCGATGGGCACCGGCCTGCCGGCGGCTCTGGCCGCGCGGCTGTTCCGTCCAGACCGCCCGGTCGTGGCCATCGTCGGCGATGGCGGGCTGGGGATGTACCTGGGAGAGATCGAGACGGCGGTTCGTCTCGGCGTGGCGCTTCCCATTGTCGTCCTGGTCGACGGGAGCCTCAGCCTGATCAAGCTCGGCCAGGTCCAGCGCGGGTACCAGCCAGCCGGCGTCGACTTCCAGAACCCGCGTCTGGCCGAGCTGGCAGAATGCTTCGGCGCGGCAGGGGTCCGAGTCGAATCCGCCGTCGAAACGAAGGTCGCGATCGAGCGCGCGCTGGAACACGATGGCGTGACGTTGATCGAAGCGATCGTCGACGCGCGAGCGTACACCGGCGGCGAGTAACGAGTGACGAGGTGCCGACGCGGCACCCCGGGGCGGAGTGAAGGCGAATGCGTCCTCGCTTTGCCCGCGCGCAACGCGCGCTTTCTTGCTTGACATCGCCTCTTTCATCGCCTATCATTGTGCTAGTACGCGGTGGTCGAGGGAATCCTTCGGCGCGCCGCGTTTCTTTAGGTCCGGGTTTTTCTCTCTGCTTCCACGGGGAGCCCGCGTCGAAGACTGCATCACCCCAGCTCCAATCGAGAGTGGCGGGGGGGTGAAGCAGAACGCCGTGAGGCCTCTGACGCGGATCCCATGGGGAAGCACGTTGCTCCCTCTCGCTCAGCACCTGCCGAGAGGGACGGCCTATCCAGTAAGGAGAAGGCGTCGATGAGACTCTTCAGCAAGGCTCCGCCGGAGCCGGTTCGGGCGGCGCGTCCGGTCCGAGCGAACAAAGCGACCCGGACCTCGTCGCCAACTCAGATCGGCAGGAACTTAACCGCCGGCATCGGTCAGTTCTTTTACGACACCAAGGTGGAGTTTCGAAAGATCGTCTGGCCAACGCGCGAGCAGGCAGTCAACCTGACCGGTCTGGTCATCGCGGTCTCCATCGCGGTCGCCGCGTTTATCGGTTTGATAGATCTGGTCCTGCAGAAGTTTTTCTCGTTGCTACTAGGTGGGGCGTAACGATGGTCAGAGAAGCGCAAGGCGTCGTCGACGAAGCGATTGATGAGGCCGGAGTCGTCGCCGCGCCGTCAGAAGCAGTCGCGGAGCCCGGGGTCCTGGAAGGAGCCGAGTGGTACGTGATTCACACGTACTCTGGCTACGAGAACAAAGTGAAGACGAACCTCGAGCACCGCATCGCTTCGATGGACATGAAAGATAAGATCTTTCAGGTCGTCATTCCGGTCGAGGACGAGGTCGAGGTCAAGGACGGTCAGCGTCGGACGGTCCAGCGGAAGGTGTTCCCGGGGTACGTCCTGGTGCAGATGCTCCTCGGCGACGATTCGTGGTACGTGGTCCGGAACACGCCGGGCGTCACCGGCTTCGTCGGCTCGGGCAACACGCCGATTCCGCTGCCGGAGCACGAGGTCAAGGCGATCCTGAAGCAGATGAAGGCCGAGGCACCACGGGTCAAGATCGCGTTCATGAAGGGACAGAGCGTTCGGATCATCGACGGTCCGTTCGCAGAATTCATCGGCGTGGTCGACGACATCAATCACGAGCGTGGGAAGGTCCGCGTGCTGGTCTCGTTCTTCGGACGTGAGACGCCAGTCGAGCTGGACTTCCTGCAGGTAGAGAAATTGTGAGGAGGACCCCACGCGCGTGGGGGTAAGCTGCACACAGTATGGCGAAAAAGGTCAGGGCAATCGTCAAGCTGCAGATCCCAGCCGGCAAGGCAACCCCGGCACCGCCGGTTGGACCGGCTCTGGGCCAGCATGGCGTAAACATCATGGGATTCGTCAAGGAGTACAACGAGCGGACCGCCGCGCAGGCAGGCTCGATCGTGCCGGTCGAGATCACCGTGTTCGAAGACCGCTCGTTCACCTTCGTGACGAAGACGCCGCCGGCGGCCGATCTGCTGAAAAAAGCGATCGCGATCGAGAAAGGGTCCGGCCAGCCGTCGACGACGATTGTCGGGGAGATCTCTCGCGAAAAGCTCCGCGAGATCGCGCAGTTGAAAATGAAGGACCTGAACGCGCTCAACCTCGAAGCCGCCGAGCGGATGATCGAGGGCACCGCGAAGAGCATGGGGATCGTCGTCAAGTAATCAGGTGGGAGGAGAGCGACGACATGCTCTCGCGGCCGTGGGGTTGGG
>DATLRG010000038.1:0-2880 GCA_035534795.1 Chloroflexota bacterium | reverse complement strand
GTGTCCGCGAGGCGCGCGTCGATCCGCGGGAGGTCGACTGCCTCTTCGGCAAGCCGCTTGACCAGGAGCGCGTCGTCGCCGGCGATGCCAGTCGTCGCGAGCGCCGCTTCCAGGCGATTGAGCTGGCCACCGGACGCCTGGGGCACCAGGAGGATGACTTTGAAGGCCCAATCGCTGAGTGGGACGACGACCGCGGTCGGGCGGTGGTGATGAATCTTGCCGAGCTTCTGAAACGCCACGTTCTGGAGCTGGGTGCCGTCAACGACGAGAAGCTGCTCTCGGTCGAGACCGAGAGCGTCGAAGTCGAGCAAACGGACGTCACCCACGCGCGCGAGAAGGTCTCTGTAGTCGGCCGGACGGATGGGCACGCCGTCCTGACCGATTGCACGGATCTCGACCTCGAGCACGACGTGGACGTTCCACGGGCCGAACCGCTGATGAATCGCAACCGCGTGCGAACGCTGACGCCGCAGCTCCGGGTCTTCCACTGGCCGGAGCCGTGCTTTGAGAGTAGGATCGAGCTGGTCGAGGTGCGACAGGAAACGGTGCTCGGCGCCACGGGCCACTTTGACCGCGACGTCGTCGGGGGAGTGTCGATTGCGAGCGCCGTACGGGACCGCGGTCGGCAGGAGGACGTCGACGGTGAGCTCGACGCTGCCCTCGCGCACGCGGAGGCCGGCTCCGTTGCTGGACTCTGGAGCGAGGACCGGCAGGACCGCCGACACGAGCGCCGCCTCGGTCGGCGTCAGGAAACGGAAGCCATTGCTCGCGCCACCCGTGTCGTCGATCAGCGAGCCGCGCAGGAATCGGCGCGCCGGGGCGTCGAAGAGGGTGGCGTCGCGCAGCTGGTCTTTGAAGAGGACCGGGCAGCCGAATCGCTCTCGCAGAGCGACCACCGTCGAGCGATTCGCGGCCTCGAGGGCCTGCGCCTCGGACTCGAGCCGCTCCTCGGGGTCCAGCACGCTGTCGGAACAGTAGCCTTCGACGATCAGCGTGACCGGGGCGTACACGGCCAGACGATCGATTGTGCCGGCGACGTCCCCGGCGTCCAGCACCGTGAAGCCGCGATCGACGAGCTCGTCGAGGCGATCACGCCGCGCCACCGCACCCTGTTCGGCCACCAGGACGTCCAGGCCACTCCCCCGAAGGTAGCCCGCCAGCTCGGTCGTCGTCTCGTCGAGGCCGACCACGACAGCGGCCGCGTACGGGGCGACGCGCACGGTACGCTGGTGGCAGGGCGACTCGGCGCCGGAGAAGGACAGGAGAATGGGCTGGCCGCCGGGCAGACCCACCTTGACCTGATACCGACCCGGCTTGAATGCCTCGACGGCGCCGACGTGGGCGACGGTGCCCGAGAGGGCGCCGAGGGAGAACGGTCCGCGGACGATTGGCTGCTCCCGGTTCGGTAACGAGGCCAGTTGGTCCGCGATGGGGTCGAGTAATCGCTCGGGCAGCGGATCGCCGACGTCGAGCAGGCGCCCGGTCTCGAGGACGTGTCGCACCGCGTATTCCAGCACCGCCGCCGCGTACGCCGCCCGCTCAGCCGCGCCGTCGACGGCGAATCCCGCCGCGGGCACGGTCCGGACGGTCCCCTCGCGACTGTTCAACCGGATGGTCGCGATCAGCCGACCATCGCGACTCAACGTGAAACACGTGTCCCCGTCGACGGACTCCTGGCCGAACCGGCGAGCGATCTGTTCGTCCGGCCCGAGCGGCGCCACCGAGAGCCCAGTTTCCGCCCGCAGCTGACCGGGCCCGGCCGTTTCATCCCTCATCTGACTGCTCCGTTCCTGCGAGACTACCGCTCGGTATTTTACACCAGCCTCGTCGTCCACGGCTGTGGTATCCTGAAGGCAGACTTCAGGAGGAGATGACCGAATGGCGTCAATGAGCAAGCGAGAGCGAGTCTGGGCCGCGGTCCACGGGGAGGGCGTCGATCGTCCGCCCTTTTTCTTCTGGCACCACTTCAGACCCCACAACGTTCCCCACGCCCTCGCCCAGGCGACGATCGACTTCTTCGGGCGGTTCGATCTGGACATCTACAAGATCATGCCAGACATGCCCTATCCGTTCCCGCCCAACAGCATCCACGGGCCGGACGACTGGGGCCTGGTCGCGCACCTGGAGCCGACCGCGAGCAACCTCGGACGGATGGTCGAGACGACCGCGCTCGTCCGCCGTGCCGTGGGGCCGGACGTACCGATTGTCGTCACGGTGTACTCTCCGATCACCGAGGCCCGCCGGTTCGCCGGCGGACCCGACGCTTTGCGCGGCCAGCTTCAAGCGAATCCCGACGCGGTCCACCGGGTCCTTGGCGTCCTGGCCGGGAACCTGGCAGCGTACTGCCGGGCCTTGCTCGCAGCGGGCGCGGATGGCATTTACTACGCCGTCCAGGGGATCGCCGGTGGCTGGCTGTCGGAGGCGGACTTCCGGGAGTTTGCGCGCCCGTACGATCTGCAGGTGCTCGACGCCTGCGATGCAGGCTGGCTGAACGTGGCGCACCTGCACGGTGGCCCGGAGCAGATGCTCGATCTGGCCCTGGGTTACCCCTGCGCGGCCCTCTCCTGGGAGGACCGTTTGACCGGCGTGCGCCTGGCCGACCTGAGGCAGAAGCTGGGAGCCCGAGCGGCGATGGGGGGCATCGACGAACGCGGCCCGATCACACGCGGCGACGTAGCCGCGCTGACCGCCGAGATACGCGATGCCCTCGATCAAACGGATGGCGGGCGGCACTTCATCCTGGCACCCGGCTGCTCGGTGCCGGATGACACCGACGAAGCGCACCTGCGGCTGGCGCGCCATGCCGTCGACGATCTCTTTCATTAAGGGAGTCTGAAGAGTGTCAGTTGGTGGAAGATTTGCACAGCAAATCTTCCACCA
>DATLRG010000037.1:0-4055 GCA_035534795.1 Chloroflexota bacterium | reverse complement strand
GGCAGAAACCGAACCCTGGTGGCGGCAAGCCGGGGCAGATCTCGAAACGGGCATCGCACCGGTTGATCTGATCACGGAACAACGCTCCGCAGGGCACGTAGAAGCGGCCAGGAGAGTCTTCGAATGGTTAAGCCAGGCGCTCAATCGAACGTCGAAGCAACCTTAAAGCACTTTGCTGAGTGCTTGCGGAGCGAGCTCGGCGCCGAACGAGTGCTCCTCTTTGGATCACGTGCTCGCGGCACCGCTGAACGGGTTCGCGACTACGACTTTATCGTCGTCGCGCGTTCCTTTGAAGGCATCCACATCCTCGATCGCGGCCGCGGACTGCGTGACATTTTTTACGAAGTTGGCGGTTACGCTCCGATGGACCTCATCTGTCTCACTCCCGAAGAGTTCGAGGAGGCGCGGCACCGCATCACCCTGGTCGCCGCTGTCCGTCCGGAAGCAATCGACCTGCTGGCGCCGACGGCCGCGGCGAAGGTCCTCCGCGACAACGGGGTTGACGTCGTCCAACTCGCGCCGGTCCGACCGACCTGTACCCGTACCGTGGGTACGCTCGCTTACGTGCTCGAGGCGCAGTGACTCGCCTCGGCCATGATCTCTTTGGTCCGTAGCCAGGCCGAGCGCGTGCATCCGCCACGCGTCCTGCATTGTGAGTTTCCCGTGGGGCGTCCGCTCGGCCGGCCCGGTGACGCCGCGTTCCAGCGGACAGTCCTCGACGCCGCTTTCAGGCTCTTCCAGGTTCCCGCCGGGCCGGTACTGGTCGACTTTCCCGAGAGGATCGAGGATGAAGCAGACGAGCCGCTCGCCTGCCCACTCCCCCCGCGTCTCGATCCCTCGTTGCCGGCAGCAGTGGACGATGCGCTGGACCCGCGTGCAGCGTACGAACGTCAACGGGCGAAGACGGGACGCACGCTCGTCGGGCGGGTGGTGGCCGCCGACCACATTCCCGAAGTGATCGGCGCCTTCATTCGCATCGCGGAGGGAATTCCGTGGCAGAAGGCGGGGCTCTCGGCTCAGCCCCCGCAGGTCCAATCGGACGTGCGGGCGTACTACGAGGAGGCGGCCATGGCCCTCGCCGAGCACGTCCCAGCGGCGCGCTCGGCTGAATCCTGGTTCTTTCAGCACACCGCGACCGGGCGCCTGCTGAAGCAGGTGCAGCACGCGCTGCGGCTAGCTGGTGATCCCTACTGGCTCGTCTTCATCGCGGCCACGCAATCGGATGAGCCTCTGCCCACGAATGAGTGACGAGTGCTCAGCCCACGTTACTGTCCCAACTCTTCCAGGAGCCGCTTCGCATAGAAGATGCTCCGGCAATCCTCGCTCAATTGGTCGCCAAGCTGCATGCCTTCGACCGCGAGGTAGCCCTGGTAACCGGCCGCGACCATCGCGGAGATGGCGAAGCGGTAATCGATGTCGCCGTTGGGCAGCGGAACGCGCAGGAAGATCGTGTGGTTGTTCTCCGGGATGTGGACACGCCGCAGGTTCTTGCAGTGCCAGTACTTGGCGCGCGGAGCGAGCGCCCGAATGGCCTGCTCTGACGTTTCCTCGGGCACCTCGTACGTCCAGAGGATGTTGCCGAGGTCCGGGTTGATCCCGACGTTCGGCTGGTCGATCAGCTCCAACAGGTGCAAGGCCGACCAACTGTTGTCGACGATCGAGTGCTGGTGGACTTCGATCGAGATCTGAACGCCCGCGTTCGCCGCGATTCGACCGAGCTCGCGAAAGCTCTTCGCTGTTTCGCCGTAATCGCTCTCGTGGGCATCGCGGCTGCTGCCCTGGGAGGTCCGGTCCCCGACGAAGTGGCCCGGTACCGTCGCGACGGTAGGCGCGCCGACGGTCGTGTTGACCAGGTTGGAGCCGATCTGCACGGCGAACTTGATCGCCTCCTCGATCCGCTGGCGGTTGCTGGCGGCAGTCCGGGGGTTGGCCAACCCGCCGCCGCCTCGCACGCAGACGCACGGCACGCTGTTGTCCTCGAGCTCTTTTCGCAGCTCATGGACCTGTTCCGGCGTCGCGTTTGGCCCGCCGACCGCGTTGTTGGCGATCTCGATGCCGTCGAAACCGAAAGACTGGACCTTCTTCAACCAGGCCCCGCGCACCTCGCGTCCGGGCAGGTTCCAGTCATCCCCAACGTAGGGATGGAAAGCGCTTCGACGAAAAGCGTAGGCAATCTTCACAGATGGAATCCTCCTCACATAACATCCATACCACGCAGCGCGAGGGCGATGGCGCCAAGGATACCGACCTCGTCGCCAAGCTGAGAACGAACGATCCTGGTCCGGTTCGCGTAGGCTTCCATGGCGCGCTCCCGAATCGCGCGCGTCATCGTCGGGACGAGCAGGTTCCAGGCATTGGCGACGCCCCCGCCAATGATGATCGCCTGCGGATCGAAAAGCTCCATCATGTTGGCGATCCCGACGCCGAGATTGTAGGCGGCCCACTCGACGACCTGACGCGCCAGGGTGTCGCCTTCCTCGGCGGCCTGAACGACGAGATCGGCGCGCAATCGATCGAGGTCGCCGTCGACTCGCTGGGCGAGCACCGAGGTGGAGCCCGTCGCGATGCGGCGAGCGGCCTCGCGCGCGATGGCCGTGCCCGAGGCCATCGCCTCGAGGCAGCCGTAGTTTCCACAGCTACAGCGCGGACCGTTCTGATCGATCGTCATGTGTCCGATCTCGGCCGCGCCCCCCCAGGCGCCGAGGAGCAGCCTTTCGGCATTGATCACACCCCCGCCGATCCCGGTGCTCACCGTCACGTACACGATGTGAGTCAGACCACGACCGGCACCGAACTGGTGCTCCGCCAACGCCGCCAGATTCGCGTCATTACCGAGGAGGACGGGAACGGTCAGGTCCTCTTCGAGGATCGAGGCGAGCGGCACGTCTCCCCAACCTGGCAGATTCGGCGGGCGGTAGGTGATCCCTTTCCACGGATCGACCGGGCCCGGCACCGCGACGGCGACCCGCTCCAGGTTTGGCAACGGCAGCGGCTCGAGCACCGCCCGAATCTCGGCGAGGATGCGCCCGATCACGGCGTTGCGCCCCCGGTCGGCGAGCGTCGGGACAGCGCGGTGTCGCACGATCGTGCCGGCGCGATCGGCCAGCGCAACTCGCAACCGCGTACCGCCAAGATCGACTCCCACCACGTACTTTTCCGCGTCCATCGATCACTCTTCTGCCACGACCGGGTTCTTCATCCGTCCGATCCCCTCGATCTCCATCTCCATCACGTCTCCAGGCTTGACGATTCGCAGCTCCTGCGTGATAAACATCGGCACACCGGTGTAAACCAGGTCGCCCGGCAGCAGCGTCATCACCTTCGAGATTTCGCTCAAAACCCTGGGGACGTCCCAGATCATGTCGCTGGTGCGCTCGTCGACCGCGAGCTGGCCGTTCACCCACAGCTTGATCGACAGGTCGCGCGGGTCGAGGTCGGTGACGAGGACCGGTCCGGCCGGCGACCAGGTATCGAACGACTTCGATCGCGCCAGGTGGTTGTCTCGCCCGTGGACGTTATCCGCGGTGACGTCGTTGCCAATCGTGTAGCCGAGAACGTAGCTCGGCGCATCGGCGACGCTGACGTAACGGGCCGGCCGCTTGACGACGAAGCACAGCTCCGGCTCGTGCCAGACTCTCGTGCAGACGCGAGGATAGATCACCGGCTCGTCCGGGCCGGCCAGGCACGTCGGCGACTTCAGGAACAGCATCGGCTCGAAGTCCGAGAGGTCTGGCAGCGGGCGCGTCCCGCCACGCGTCATCAGGCGCTGATAATTGCCAGCGTACCCGACGATCTTCGTCGGCTCGGCCGGCGCCAGGAGCGTCAGATCGGAGAGCACACCAACGCGATCGCCCGAGCGCGGGTTCTCGTAGATCGAGCCAATTACGCGAAAGACGGCGCCGTTCTCGACGATGCCCCAGGCGGACGCGCTACCATCTCGAAAGCGGACCAGAATCACCCGCTCCTCCTCGTCGATCAGTGCCATTCTACGATACGGCAGCCGGGAGAACAATCACGGGGAAAGTGAGACGAAACTCGATCCAGGGTGAGAAGTG
>DATLRG010000036.1:0-4443 GCA_035534795.1 Chloroflexota bacterium | reverse complement strand
GACTCCGCGGGTGTCGGATTGTTGAGCATCGCTCCTCCTCGTACGCAGAGTTCCGAGCAGTCCCATTCTCCACTCGCCTCGGCGGCGCGCCCGGCCCAAGGGGGCCAAGCACCTACCGCAGATTGCGTGCCGTCGTGGGGTCGAAACGAAGAATCCACTATAGCTGGTCCACGGTGAGCACTCCATGGCTGTGCTGGATTTGCTGCGCAAATCCAGCACAGCCATGGAGTGCTCACCGTGGACCAGCTATAGATTCCGCTATAATGGGGGCGTTAGGAAAGAACGACCGCTGACGAGAGCAGGTCCAGGGAGAAGGAGACAGCTATGAAGCTGGCCGAGCGCATGAGCCGCCTCGGAACCGAAACGGCCTTTGAGGTTCTGGCCAGAGCCCGCGCGCTCGAGGCGCGGGGAAAGCATGTCATCCACCTGGAAATCGGCGAGCCCGATTTCGACACGCCAGCCCACGTGGTCGAGGCGGGCGCCACGTCGCTCCAGTCCGGCTACACCCACTACTCGCCATCGCCGGGCATCGGTGAGCTGCGCGAGAGCATCGCCCGGTTCGCCGGCCGGAAGCGAGGCCTCACCTTCACCGCGGATCAGGTGGTGGTGACGCCGGGCGCAAAGCCGATTATGTTCTTCGCCATCCTGGCCCTCGCGGAGCGCGGCGACGAGGTGATCTATCCGAATCCTGGCTTCCCGATCTACGAGTCGATGATCAACTTCGTCGGCGCGACCTCGGTGCCGGTCCCGTTGCGCGAAGAGAGACGCTTTCGCCTCGACGTCGACGAGCTGGCGAGCAAGATCACGCCGCGCACCCGCCTCCTGATCGTCAACTCGCCCCAGAACCCAACCGGCAGCGTGCTCGAGCGTGCCGACCTCGCCGGCATCGCCGAGCTGGTCGTCCGCCACGACCTCGTGGTGCTCTCCGACGAGATCTACAGCGAAATTCTCTACGAGGGCGAGCACATCAGCATTGCCGGCTTCCCGGGCATGGCCGAGCGCACGATCATCCTCGACGGCTTTTCCAAGACCTACGCCATGACCGGTTGGCGCCTCGGCTACGGGATCATGCCCCCCGAGCTCGCGGCGCCGATCACCCGCCTGGTCACCAACTCGGTCTCCTGCACCGCGACGTTCGTCCAGCGGGCCGGAGTCGCGGCGCTGGAGGGTCCGCCAGACGACGTCCTGAGCATGGTCGCGGAGTTCCGCCGTCGCCGCGCGGTGATCGTCGATGGCCTGAATGCCATTTCCCGACTCCGCTGCGCCATGCCGGCCGGCGCGTTCTACGCGTTTCCCTACGTCGGCGATGTGGGTTTGGACTGCCGCGCCTTCGCCGATTATCTCTTGAACGAGGCAGGCGTCGCCACGCTCGCCGGTACGTCGTTCGGCACATTCGGGGAAGGGTACCTGCGTCTCTCCTACGCCAACTCCATCCCGAACCTGCAGACCGCGCTGGAGCGCATCGACGGCGCCGTCAAGAAACTCCGGTGAGCTCGATCGTCGGACCGACCGTTGCCGACGTCGGCGAGTTTGGTATCGTCGCCCGACTGCGCCAGCGTTTCGGCACCGCTGGGCCGATCGCGCAGACCGGCGTCGCGCGGGGAATCGGCGACGACACCGCGGCCCTCCAGGTGAGCCCGGGCCACCTGCTCCTGGCGACCACCGACGCCGCGGTCGAAGGTGTCCACTTTCTGCGCGCGGCGACGACGCCCCGGCTGCTCGGGCAACGCGTTCTCGCGGTCAACCTGAGCGACATCGCCGCGATGGGAGGAATTCCCCGCTGGGCGCTGGCATCGTTCAGCCTCCCGGGCGAGACTTCCGTCCAGTTCGTCGACGAGTTGGCCGAGGGGCTGGCCGATGAAGCCGCGCGCTACCACGTCGCGGTGGTCGGCGGAAACCTGGCCCGATCACCCGAGCGCCTGGTTCTGGATCTGACCTTGCTAGGGGAAGTGGAGCCTGATCGCGTCGTGTATCGCACTGGGGCCAAAGCAGGCGATTGGGTGCTCGCCACCGGCACGCTCGGCGATGCGGCGGCGGGTCTATCGATCGTGCTCGGACAGGCGCCGGCGGACGTCCCCGGCGCGAGCGCGTTGCTGGCGCGGCAGCGCTTGCCAACGCCCCGGGTCGAGGCGGGACGCGCGATCGCACTCTCAGGATTGGCGACGTCGATGATCGATCTCAGCGATGGCCTGGCGAGCGACCTTGGTCACCTCGCCGACGACAATCATCTCGGCGCGATTGTCTCCGCGGAATCCGTCCCTCTCTCGCCCGCGCTGGCGAATCTGGCCAGGACAGCCCGTCGCGATCCCTTGGAGTGGGCTTTGCACGGCGGCGAGGACTACGAGCTCCTCCTCACGACGCCAGCCGACCGCGCTGGCGACCTGATCGCGGTGGTGCAAGCGAGCGGCGTTCCACTCACCGTGGTCGGCGAAATGACCGCGACCCCCGGGATCTGGCTTCAGCGCCCGAACGGCCACCGCGAGCCGCTCGGCGAGGCCGCCTGGAGACATTTCGAGATCCACCAGTTCAAGGATCGGGGGTGAAGGATGAAAACCCGCGGGTTTTCATCCTTCACCCCCGATAGCACCACCGGCGACTGACCGTGCCGGGGGAGCTGGATGAACAGCCGCGAATGTTGATCCAGCTCCCCCGATCCTTGAACTGGTGGGAAGGAAAGTGGTGAAAGAACCGTGGTGACGACGATTGGGACAATGGCGGCGCTGGAACAGATCGCCGAGCGCGCTCACGCCTACTTCGATCAGGAAAACCAGGCTCGCGAGCGCGCGCTCGCCCGTACACGCGAGGTGATCCGCGCGTCCGCGAACACCATCCGAGCAGCACATCGCCACGAATTCGACCGCGCCACCCAGCTCCTGGCCGACGCTCGCCAGGCGCTGCACAGTGCCACCACGGCGGCCGAGCCGTACGGCAACGTCCACTACGCCGGGTTCATCCACGACGCGCAGAAGGAGTTCACCGAAGCGACGACCGTGCTCGCCATCCTGACTGGACAGCCACTACCCGATCTCAATGAGGTGGGCGTGGAATGGCCAGCCTACCTGAACGGTCTCGGAGAGGCCGTGGGCGAGCTGCGCCGGTTCCTGCTCGACAATCTGCGGAGAGGTGAGCTAACCGAAGGAGAATCGTTGCTGCAGGCAATGGCCGACATCTATGACGTCCTGGTGACGATGGACTATCCCGACGCCATCACCGGCGGGTTACGGCGCACCACCGACTCGACCCGCGGCATTCTGGAGAAGACTCGCGGGGACCTGACCGTCGCCATGCGCCAGGCCGACCTGGAGCAGCAGCTCCATGCTCTGGAGGACCACCTGCATCGCCTTGACCCTCTAAGAGGGACGTGATAAAGTTCGGCCTGGTGTCCCGCCAAGGCGGGGGTTCGGGGATGTCCCCAAAAGTCCCCGGAGCGGTCCTATCCCTTAAACAAGTTGCGGGGGTAACCTCGCGAGCAAGAGGAGCACAGCGGATTCGATGAGCGCAATGGGGTTAGTCTTCCTCATCGGTTTTATCACCATCCTCTTCGCCGGCTATCTCGCCTGGGACGTGTTGCGTCGAGACCGTGGAACGGACAAGATGCAAGAGATTGCTGGCACGATTCACGAAGGGGCAACGGCCTTTCTCAATCGGCAGTACACGACGATCACGGAGCTGGCCGTCGTCACAGCGGTGCTGATCGGCGTCCTGATCGGAGCGGTCGAGAACGATTCGCACCTCGGTCTGCTCACCGCGATCTCGTTCCTCGTCGGCGCGTTCGCGTCAGGACTCTCAGGCTTCATCGGGATGTACGTCGCGGTGAGCTCGAACCTCCGGACCGCGAGCGCGGCGCGGCGCACGCTGGACGAGGCCGTCACCACGGCGCTGCGCGGCGGTGCGGTCTCGGGCTTCCTGGTGGTGTCGCTGAGCCTGCTCGGCGTCGCTATCATCTTCACCGCCTACGGCGGTCTACAGCATCCCGATCTCGCGCCGTTCGAGATCGTCGGATTTGGCTTCGGCGCGAGCTTCGTCGCCCTGTTCGCTCAGCTCGGTGGCGGCATCTACACCAAGGCAGCCGACGTCGGCGCCGATCTGGTCGGCAAGATCGAAGCAGGAATTCCCGAGGACGATCCCCGTAACGCCGCGGTCATTGCTGACCTCGTCGGCGACAACGTCGGGGACTGCGCCGGCCGTGGCGCCGACCTCTTCGAGTCGACCGCCGCCGAGAACATCGGCGCGATGATCCTGGGCGTTGCCATCTACACCGCGCTCGGCAAGGCGACCGGCACGTTTGACCCGGCCTGGATCTTCTTCCCGTTGGTCGTCCGCGCGGTTGGCTTGATCGCCTGCGGCATCGGCCTGTTCCTGGCGCGTGGGGCCGACCTTCACGATCCGATGAAAGCGCTGAATCGTGGTTACTACGTCGCCGCGATTCTCTCCACCGATTTC
>DATLRG010000035.1:0-2923 GCA_035534795.1 Chloroflexota bacterium | reverse complement strand
GCCGGTGCGGTTGTCTACGGCGCCCTGCGGCTGGCGCAGAGTCTCGAGCGTGGGACCATCGTCGCGCTGCTCGCCGATGGCGTTTGGAAGTATCTCAGCACGGGTCTCTGGACGAAAGACTCGACGGCGTTCGAACAGGAGATGGCCGACAAGCTGTGGTGGTAGCGTCGGCGGCCCGGGCTGAGGGCCGTTCGACTGGTGGCGGGGGATTGAGCGATGGCGTATCGACGACGACGGCGTGGCGCGAATCCGTGGCCGACCCTGGTGGCGCTCGTCGTGGTGCTGGCGGTCGGCGGGTACCTCTTCCGTCACACGATCGAGTCGCGCGTCGGACACGTGATCGGACGGGTAGAAGCCGTGGCGCAGCCCCAAACCGCGGAAGCGCAGCCGGGTGCCACCCCGACCTTCACCGTCACCGTCGAGACGCCGGTCCCGCTGAAGAACGTTCCTCCGCCCGAGCTGACCGCGTCGCAGTTCCTCGGCGACTGGAGCGCGGGTCACGACCAGCAGATGTACGCGATGCTCTCGAACGAGGCGAAGGCGGCGCAGACCGAGCAGCAGTTCGTTCAGAAGTACACGGATCTCACGTCCGAATCCACCATCACCAGCATCACCACGCAGATCACGTCGATCCCGGTGCTGCCACCGGGCGCCGGCAACGGCGCTTCGGTGCAGGTGCCGTTCACCGTCCAGTTCCGAACTAACATGGTCGGCGACTTCCAGGAGAACAACAGCGTCCCCCTGGTGCTGGAAGGTGGCCAGTGGCGGATCGACTGGCGCCCCTCGCTGTTCTACGTCGACCTGACGCCCGATAGCGTCGTCCACCTCTTCCCCATCTCGACCCGACGGGGCAGCATCCTCGACCGGAAGGGCCGGCCGCTCGCGATCACCGGGGTCGAGGCGACGATCGGCGTCGTGCCTGGCGATCTGAACAAGGATGGCCACGCCGACCAGAAGCTCCAACTGATCAGTCAGTATCTCAAGAAGCCCGTGGCCGACCTGAAGAAGATCTACGCGAATCAACCACCGGCGTGGTTCATCCCACTTGGCGATGTCTCCGGAACGATCGACAGCGAGATGTCCGGTACGCTGGAAACGGACCTGGAGAAGCAGTTTGCCAACGTACCGGGCGTGCAGGTCCGGCCGAAGCCGATTCGCGTGTATCCCCAGGGTGAAGTGGCGTCGCACGTGGTCGGCTACGTCAGCCACATCACCGCCGACGATCTGAAGACGTTGGCTGCCAAGGGCTACACGGCCGACGACCTCGTCGGGCGCGACGGCGTCGAGCAGTGGGCCGAGCCGATCCTCGCGGGCCAGCGTGGTGGCAAGCTGGCGATCGTCGGGCCGACGAATGAGGTGGTCAAGATCATCGCCCAGCGCGCTGCCGTGCCCGGCGACGACGTGGTGCTGAGCCTCGACCTGGACGTCCAGAAGCAGGCCGAGCAGGTCCTGGGCAAGCTAGACGGCAGCATCATCGTGATGAATCCGCAGGACAACTCGGTGCTGGCGCTGGCCAGCTACCCGAACTTCGATCCCAACGTCTTTGTCCGCGGCCCGACCGACGCGGAATGGAACGCGCTGACCACGTCGTCCGACCGTCCGTTGCTGGACCGCCCGACCGAGGGCGTGTACCCGACGGGTTCGATCTTCAAGGTCATCACCGCGACAGCGGGGATGGAGCAGATTGGCTATACCGCGTCGAGCCTGTTCGACTGCAGTTACTGGTGGTCCGGGCTGCCGGGCTTGACGCTCCACAACTGGGAGCCGCAGGGCACCTTGAACCTGATCCAGTCGATCACCGGCTCCTGCGATCCGACCTTTTACACGATGGGCCTTGCCCTGTACCGCAAGGATCCGTCCATCCTCTCGAAGTACGCGCGCGAGTTCGGACTCGGCCAGTCGACCGGGATCAACGGCGTCGACGACGCCGCCGGCCTCGTGCCGGATCCCGCCTGGAAGCAGAAGGCGTTGAAGGAGCCGTGGTATCCCGGCGACAGCATCACCCTGGCCATCGGGCAGGACTACCTGCAGGCGACGCCGATCCAGATGGCAAACATCTACTCCGCGCTCGCCAATAACGGCGCACGGCGCACACCGATTCTGGTCCAGAAGGTAGTCGATCCGAAGGGGCAGGTCGTCAAGACCTACGAGGCGCAGTCGCTGGGTCAACTACCGACCACGCCCGCGATCCTGAACGTGATTCGCGCGGGAATGCTTGGTACCACCAGCACGCCCTTGGGCACGGCCTACTACGCCTTCAGCAGCTACAAACACCCCATGGAAGTGAAGACTGGCTCGGCGGAAAACCAGGGCCCGCTCGCGCACGCCTGGTTCGTCGGCTACGCGCCGCCGGATCATCCGACCTTCCTGATTCTGGTGATGGTCGAGGGGCGCGGCGAGAGCATGCAAATTGCCTCGCCGATGGCGCGTCAATTGATGGACTACCTCTGGCCAAACCCCGCCGCCCAGCCGATCCCGCCATAGAGATTTCCCACCAGGGGCCACGCTCAGGAAGGATCGGCGGTGCTCGGCTCAGCTTCGGCGACGGGCTTGCGGTTGACGATCGAGCGGACCTGATGGCGGCCCACGTCGAACCCCGCGTGGCACTCGTCGCACCAGTAGCCGACGGTGAACTCGCGAAGCCAGCTCAAATGAGTATGCTCGGAATCGCAGCGCGGGCACTTCATGGCGTGTCCTCCACACCTGGGCAGAATCCGGAACGGGCGAAGGGTGCCTCGTCCCCGGGGATGGTCGGCGAGACCCCGTGAGACCTGCTCTGCAAGCGGCGTGCCGGGCGAGTCGGCAAACGCCAGAACGCAAGACGTACGACAGGTCCGGCCCCGGGGGCACAGATTTTGTCTATAATTAAGAGGTGACACCCCCGGCGCTTTCACGGGGAGCACGTCGGACATCGTTGGTGGAA
>DATLRG010000034.1:0-11494 GCA_035534795.1 Chloroflexota bacterium | reverse complement strand
GCTCTACGTCGCGAAGTGGGACCTGTTGCCGCGGGCGCTCGAGCTGCAGCGGGCGCTGGTGAAGCGCTGGGATTCGCGAGAAGTCTTCGCGGTGTACGCGATCGTCTGGCTGGCGATCATCGTCGCGGGCACGGTGCTGTTTGGCATGGCGTTGACCGGCGTGCTGATCGTCCTGCTCATGGCGGCGCTGGCGCTCGGCCTCCGTCGTGACGTGTCGGCCGAGGACTGCTTTGTGATCTTCCTCTTCGCCACCGGCCTGGCGCTGGCGATTGGCACCGAGCAGGTCGCAATTGACGGCGACGTCGGTCGGATGAACACCGTCTTCAAGTTTTACGAGCAGATCTGGGTGCTCTGGGGCGTCGCGAGCGCCGTCGCAATTGTCCGCACCCGCGAGCGGCTGCTCAAGCTGGGAGCCGGCTGGGTCCAGACCGCGTGGCTGACGCTCGTGGTGATCTTCTTCGCGATGGCATTGGTCTACCCGGTGATCGGGACAATCGCCCGGGTCTCCAATCGCTTCAACGCGAACATCGCTCCGACGCTCGACGGCACGGCGTACATGGACACGGCGGTCTACACGGATGATGGCCACCCGTTGCACCTGGCGACCGACAAGGAAGCGATCGTCTGGCTGCAGGACCACGTCGACGGCACGCCGACGATTCTCGAGGGCAACCGGCCGATCTACCGCTGGGGATCGCGCATCTCGATTTACACTGGCTTACCGACTGTGATCGGCTGGGACTGGCACGAGAAGCAGCAGCGCTGGGGCTACCAGGACCAGGTGGACCAACGCGTGCGCGACGTGACGCAGATGTACGACGATCCGTCGTCGGACGTCACGGTAGCGATGCTGCGGAGCTACAACGTCAAGTACGTGATTGACGGCGAGCTCGAGCAGGCATTTTATCCATCGGCGAGATCAAAGTTTGATAGTATGGTTGGAAAGTATCTCTCTGTCGTTTACGATCACGACGGCGTGAAGATCTACCAGGTGAATTGATTGATGCTCGATCTGATCCGCTGGTACGTCGTCGTCCAGTTGCTGGGTCTCGCGGCGTTGCCGGTCGCGGCGCGGTTCTTCGGTAACCTGCCGGACCGCGGATACGCCTTCGCGCGTCCGCTCGGCTTGTTGCTCGTCGGCGTCCTGCTGTGGTTCGGGGCCATTTTCGGCTTGTGGCCGAATAACGGCGCGATGATCGCGGTGCTGCTGGTCGTGGTCGCGGTGGTCGGCTGGCTGGGCCTGCGCGGGTCGGTCGACGCCATTCGCGCGCTCTGGCGTGAGCACCGCGCCCACATTTACGTCGTCGAGGGCCTGTTTCTGGGCGCCTTCGTGCTCTGGGCGGTCTGCCGGTCGTTTTTCCCGGAGATTCAGGCGACTGAAAAGCCGATGGACTTCGCGTTTCTGAACGGCATTTTGCGCAGCCAGCGCTTTCCACCGGTGGACCCGTGGCTGTCTGGAAACTCGATCAGTTACTATTACCTTGGCTACCTGCTTGTCGCCGTGCTGACCGAGTTGTCGGGCGTGATCCCCGCGGTTGCCTTCAACCTGGCGCTCGCGACGCTTTTCGCACTGACGGCGACGGGCGCCTTCGCCGTGGCGCACGCGCTCGTCGAGGGCCTGCGGCGGACGCGAGCGATCTCGTCGGGCGAGTCGGCCGAGACGCTGTCGCGTTGGCCGGCGTGGCTCGCGGGCGGGCTCGGCGCCGTTTTCGTCACGTGCCTGGGCAACTGGGAGGGCCTGCTCGAGCTGCTCCACGCCCACGGCTTCGGCACCAGGGCCTTCTGGCAGTCGATCGCCGTCATCGGGCTGGACCACCCCTATCTGAGCACGCACTGGTACCCCAACGATGCGCAGGACAACTGGTGGTGGTTTCGCGCGTCGCGGGTCATGACCGACTACCCGTTTGGCGGCACGCTGCCCCAGAACTACAACACGATCAACGAGTTCCCCTTTTTCAGCTTCTTGCTTGGCGATTTGCACCCGCACGTGATGGCGCTGCCGTTCGCGTTCGTCTGTCTCGGCTACGCCTTGAGCTTCCTGCGGTCGCCCGTCGACCCGCGGCTCGATCGCCTCGATTCCTGGACCTGGGACCTGGGCTTTATCGCTTTCCTGTTCGGTTCCCTGTTCCTGCTGAACGCCTGGGACATCCTGACCTATTTGTTTGTGCTGGTGTGCGCGTTCGCGGTGCGTCGCTTCTTTTCACGACCGCGGTTCGATCTGGAGTGGATTCGGCAGAGCGCGGTCTTCGGAGCCACCGCCCTGGTCCTGAGCCTGGTGCTCTACTGGCCGTTCTACGTCACTTTCCGATCGCAGGCCAGCGGCCTCGTGGGAATCGTTCGGCTGCACAGCCATCTCGGGGAGTTCCTCATCTTCTGGGGCCTGTTCCTCTTCCTGGCTGCATCGCTAGTGATCGCCGAGCTGGTTTTCGAGATCTCGCCGTTAACCGGGCGGGTCCATCGACACGCGGGCCCAGCCTGGACGCGCAGTCCGCTCGTCTGGGCGGGCGTGGCCGTGATCGCCGTCGGCTGTTTTCTAGCGAACGCCCCGGCGCTCACGATCGTGATTCCGATGCTGGTTGCCGCGCTGGCGCTGGTGCTGCGCTATCTGCAAGGGAGCGACGTGGTCGAGTCGTTGCAGACGAGTGAGGCGCGAGCTGACGGACAGGGTGCCAGGGCGCCCCTCGAAGGCCGGAACGAAGGGCAGCCGGCCGAGATCGCCGGCGGCGCCGTACCGGCGTCGTGGGCGCCGGAGCACGTGTTCGTGTTCGTGCTGCTCTTCGTCGCGCTGCTGCTGCTGCTGGGCACGGAGCTGGTGTACATCAAGGATTCGTTCGACGACCGCATGAACACGGTCTTCAAGCTGTATTATCAGGCCTGGGAGATGCTGGCGCTGGTCGGCGCGTATTCGGTGTACTATCTGGGAAGCGGGGTGTTGGCGCGCCGTGGCACGCCGTCGACCAGCAGCGGGTCGGAGATCGCGGTGGTCGCGCCGGAGAGTGCGGGGGCCGGTCGCGGCGCGCGTGATGCCCGAATTGGTGCAGCGACACGGACCGGTGGAGCCCGCCGACCGACTGTCTCGGCGACGCGGACCGAGGCCGCTTCGAGGCTAGTTCTGCCGCCGCTCGTCGGAGCAATCTGGCTCGCGATCGTGGTGGTCCTCGTCGGGGCGGCGTTCGTCTACGTTCCGGCGTCGCTGGAGTCGCGCTCGCAGGGCTTTGGCGTTCAGCCGACGCTGGACGGTCTTGCCTATTACGCGCGTCTTCAGCCGGATGACGCGGCCGCGATTACCTGGCTGAACGCGCACGTCGACGGCACGCCAACCGTCGTCGAGGCAACCGGCGGGTCGTACAGCGAGTTCGGCGAGGTGGCCTGGATGACGGGACTGCCGACGCTGCTGGGCTGGAACTTCCACGAGATCCAGTGGCGCGGTGCGACGATCGCTCCGGCGTTGGACCAGCGCAAGCAGGACATCGACACGATCTACAGCACCTCTAGCGCGGCCGAGGCATCGAGCCTGTTGAAGAAGTACAACGCGACGTACGTGTACGTCGGCCCACTGGAACGCCAGGTCTATCACGCAGATTCGGCGGGGCTGGCGAAGTTTCGGACGTTCATGGACCTGGTCTACCAGAATTCCGGGGTGGCAATCTACGAAGTGCGTGGTCAAAACTGATGGCACCTTCCAAGCGACGGATCGACACGCCCTCGAAGCCGGGTACGCCGCGACGTAATGGCAACGCCTCGGCAGCGGTCGTTGGCCCACGGCGGGCTCAGCGAGAGCTGCGTGCGGACCGGCTAGCCGGCCGCTACAGCCTGGTTCAGCTGGAGATCGTCGGATGGATCGTCGTCGCCGTGGTGGCGCTCGGCATTCGGTTGATCAACGTCGACGGCGCGCCGCTGCAGCCGACGGAAAGTGTTCTGGCGATAGACTCCTGGCGCATCCTGAGTCACGAGGGTATCCAGCTCGGGCCATCGCCTCTGCTGATCTATCTGAACACGCTGCTGTTCTTGTTGCTGGGGGCGACCGACGCTGTCGCGCGGTTGCTGCCTGTCCTCGTGGGCACGGCGGTCGCGCTGAGTCCGGTCGTGCTGCGGCATCGCCTGGGCAAGGTTGGCGCGCTGGCAGCCGCCGCGCTTCAGGCGACCTCGCCGACGTTGATCTTCGCCTCGCGCACGGTGGACCCGACGATTTTGACCGTCGGTCTGGGCCTGGGCCTCGTTCTGGTAGCCGAGCGATACCTCCGGACGTCGCGGCCCTGGCTGCTGTACGCCGGCGCTGTCCTGATCGCGTTGCTGTTGATGTCCGGTCCTCTCGCCTATGACCTGGCGATCATTCTGATTGGGTTCGTCGTGGTGTCCGGTTCCGAGGGCGTTCGCGACAGTCTGACGACGCCGCCGGGAGACGGCGACCCCACCGCGCTAGACGGAGGCGGGTCGAAACCGGGACGGTTGTTTGGCAGCCACGAGTTGTCGGGGACGAAGCTCGGGTACGTCGCGATGGCATTCGCCGGGACGATTCTCCTGGTGGGGACCGGCCTGGCAACCAACCTGGAAGGGCTGGGAGTATCGCTCGCGGCACCGCTTTCCGCTTGGGCGGCCAGCCTGGCCGGTTTTGGGCCGCATCCGGCCTGGCTGTTCCCGGGGCTGTTGCTCGGCTACGAGCCATTCGCACTGCTCTTTGGATTGGGTGGAGCGGTCCTGGCGTTTCGTCAGAGAAGGTCTTTCGAGGTGTTCCTCGCGTGGTGGGCGTGCATCGGCTTCTTACTGCTCGTCCTGGGCGATGGCGCCGACCCGACCTGGAACGCGCTGATCGTCGTGCCGTTGGGCTTGCTGGCGGGGTCTGCCGTCGATGCCTTGTCAGCATGGTTCGTCGGGACCGAGCAGCTCCGTCGCCTGGCGATTTTTTCCGCGGTCGCCTGTCCGCTCATCGCGACAATGCTGATCGCGTTTGGCTACGTGACCTTGCCGAACCCGGTGATCCCACCAGAGGTGGCGCTGGCGCCGCCGCTGGCGTTGCTCGCCTTCGCGGCTTCGTTCGCCTTTGGCTACGATTGGCGGAGCGCGTTCCACGCGTCGGCGGTGTTAGCGGCGGTGTGCCTGCTGGCGTTTAACGTCCACGCGGCGATGTTCCTGAACCCCGGGGGCGAGCTGAACCCGGCCGAGTTTTTCACCGGCTCCGTCACGTCCTTGGATGCACGGCGCATGGCGACGGACGTCGGCACCATCGTCGACGAGCTGGGAATCGCGCAGCAGCTCGAAGGGCGCGCCGTGAATCAGACGGTCGAAGTCACGTCGCAGTTCGCCGACCCGCTCGCCTGGTACCTCAAAGGCGATCCGAACGTCGAAGTCGTCAGCCAGGTGACCGACGCGCCGGGTATCGCGATCGAGGCATCGACGGCGAAGGCGCCGCGCGGGGCGTACGCTGGCGAGCTCTTTCAGTATTCGGACAGCGCGGCTCGCCCCGCGCTATCCTTCACCGGTCTCTGGAGGTGGTGGATCTACCACGAAGCGGGAGCGCCGACCGGGACGTACGTCAAAGTCTACGTCAAGACTCAGCTCGCGCGCCCGTGACCAAGGGGGAGAGAAACGATGGCAGTTGCTGAACGGCGATACGAGCCACAGTACGAATCTCGCGAGAAGCCCTTCTGGCTTCGCCCGGTGAGCACGGCCATCCCGATCGACCGGGAGCTGCTGGCGTTCCTCGTGCTCGTCCTGCTCGCAGGGTTGCTACGCTTCTGGGATCTTGGCTCGCGGATGCTCCACCACGACGAGAGCCTGCACGCGGTGTACTCCTACTACCTGTACATTGGCAAGGGCTACGTCCACGATCCGCTGATGCACGGGCCTTTTCTCTTCGAGCTGAACGCGCTGGTGTACTTTCTTCTCGGCGTGACCGACGCGACCGCCCGGGTCGCACCGGCGCTCTTTGGGACGATCCTGGTCGGGCTGCCGTACCTCCTGCGCGACAAGCTGGGGCGCACCGGCGCGGTCGTCGCGGCGGCGCTGATCGCCGTCTCGCCGACGATTCTGTACTATTCGCGCTTCATCCGCCACGACATCTATCAGATCTTCTTCATGATGCTGTTGGTGATCGCGACCTTTCGTTACTTCGCCGAGCGCAAGACCTGGTGCCTCTACCTCGCGGTCGTGGCGACCAGTCTGGCCTTCTCGGACAAGGAAGATACCTACTTTCTGATGGCGATCCTGCTGACGTTCCTGCTGGGGGTCAGTCGCCAGGACGTCCTCGACGTCATCCTCAAAGGCAAGGAGGCGCTGTCGCCGGCGACGGATCTCCTGATCCTGCTATCGACGCTGATCCTGCCGATGTTCGCGGCCGCGCCGTACTTCTTCCTGCAGCACTCGAGCGAGACCACGATTGACGTGGTCTTCGCGATCAGCTTCGCCATCCTGTTTGGGACCGGAATGTTCGTCGGGCTTCGCTGGAACCGCGGCGTCTGGACACGCTCGGCAGTGGTGTTCTGGGGAATCTTCATCCTGCTCTACACCACCTTCTTCAGCAATCCGAACGGATTCAGCTCGGGCGTGTTCGGGTCGCTGCGCTACTGGATCGATCAAGAGGGGGTGGCGCGTGGGGGCCAGCCATGGTTCTACTACCTGGTCCTGCTGCCGCTCTACGAGTTCCTTAGCGTGGGCATCGCGCTGGGCGGCGTGGTGTACTGGCTGCGGCACCGGTCGCTGTTCACCACCTTCCTGATGTACTGGTGCCTGTCGAGTGTGGTGCTCTGGGGCTGGGCCTCCGAGAAGATGCCCTGGATGGTGATCGAGCTGGCCCTCCCCTTCTGCCTGCTCGCCGCGGTCACGCTGGGCAAGCTGATCGAGGTCACGCCCTGGCGGACGGTGCTCCACCAGGGAGGATTGCTCCTCGCGCTGACCCTCGCCCTGACCGCGCTCGTGGCCGCGACGCTCGTCGGGCAGGGTTCGCCCTTCAACGCCGCCTCGCCGATCGTCGCCCAGCAGCAGGCGTTCGGGTGGGTGGCGCTGGTCGCGCTCCTGGTCGGGTTCGTGTACGCCGTCTGGCACTATTGGGACAAGGTGGGCGGGAAGACCGGCTGGAAAGTGGTCGGCCTGACCGTGATCGCGCTCTTCGTGCCTTTCTCCGTGCGCGCGGCCTGGCAGGTGAGCTATTACCACGGCGACATTCCCGTCGAGATGCTCGTGTACACCCAGACCGCCCCGGACGTGGGCCTGGTGATGCAGCAAATCAACGACATCGCTTATCGGTCAGGGGAGGGCGTCGACAAGCTCCAGGTGGCCTACGACGCCGGAGTGTCCTGGCCATTCGAGTGGTACTTGCGCGACTACACGTCCCGGGCGTACATCGGGACCGGCAACCCGCCCCCGAACGCGCCGGTGGTGCTGGTGGGCTACGACAACGGCCGAGCCGACCAGGTCAAACAGCTCCTCGGCCCCAACTACGTCAGCCAGCGCTACCGGCTCCGCTGGTGGTTCCCGGAGGACTACCGGACGCTGAGCCCGAGCTCGATCGTCCAGGGGCTGCTCAGCCCGACCAACCGCGCCAAGCTCTGGCGGTTCCTGCTCTACCGGGACCCGCCGGACCCGCTTGGTTCGACCGACTTCGTGATGTTCGTGCGTCGGGATCTGGCCTACGGCCCGTGGACGGCGCCCCAGGCAAAGGCCACGACGGCCGACCAGGGCCTTTACGCGCAGAAGCTGCGGACAGTCGCCGCGACCAGGGTAGTGAGCGCGACCGGCAGCGGCACCGTGCCGTTCGCCGAACCCAAGGGAATCGCGCTGGGGCCGAACGGGGACCTCTACGTGGCGGACAGCCAGAACAATCGGATCGTCGAGGTGAACGCGAGCGGGCAGTTCGAGCGAGCGTGGGGGACGAAGGGGACCGGGAACGGGCAGTTCAACGAGCCCTGGGGCATCGCGGTGAACGCGCACGGGGACGTGTACGTCGCGGATACCTGGAACCATCGAGTCCAGATGTTCGACGCGAGCGGTACGTTTCTGCGGTCGTGGGGGAGCACGCCGGTGGGGCAGCCCTCGACGGCGCCTGGGCAGTTTTATGGGCCGCGGGCGATCACGATCGACGCGAGCGGGAACGTCTACGTGACTGACACTGGGAACAAGCGGATCGAGGAATTCGACTCGACCGGGAAGTATCTGACGTCGATCGGAGCGCCGGGGGCGGGGCTGGGTGCCTTCGACGAACCGGTGGGCATCGGGGTGGATCGGAGCGGGAACATCTACGTTGCCGACACCTGGAACCAGCGGATCGAGAAGTTCGGACCGGACCTGAAGCCGCTGCTGAGCTGGCCGGTCGAGGGCTGGGATAGCCAGTCGGTGGAGGGGAAGCCCTATCTGGCGGTGGACGGGGCCGGCAACGTCTACGTGACCGACCCGGAGAACAACAAGGTGATTGTTTTCAATAGCAACGGGCAATTGCTGGCGGACTGGGGGACGCTTGGGACCGACACGACCTCATTCCACCTGCCGACGGGGATCGCGGTGGACGCGACCGGCGACGTCTGGATCAGCGACAGCGGCAATGGCCGCCTGATGCAGTTCCCGCCGGTCCACTGACCGACGTTGTTGCGCCCACTCGTCATCGCCCTGGCGATCAACCTGGCGTGCGTCCTCGGGCTGTTCTGGTCGACGACCGAGCAGCTCCACGTCACCGTTCTCGTCTTCGGGGGCTCGGTCACCGGCATCGTCGGGGGGACGTCGGTGACCGCGCCAGCGGAAGGTCTCGACACGGGACAGGCGGGGCTGTTCCTCCAGGGCGCGGACCCGCACGCGACCATCGTCTGGCCTGCCGCCGGAGATACCACCGGCAGCACCGCGCCGTCGATCGGCGAGTGGTTCTATCGGCTGGCGTCCGAGAGTGCCTGGACCAATATCCGGGTGAAGGATCTCACCACCAACGCGGTGCTCTATCCCACGTCCGAGCCGACGACCGGGCTGGCGCTGGCCGGGACCGACTGGCGCCCTCGGTTTGGCGACTGGTTCCACCATCCCCTCGGCGGCGAGACGACGCCGCGCCCCGGTCTGGCGGCGTTTGGCTCGTCCGGCTGGCACGCCTATCAGCTCGACGCCGACGTGCTCCGACCGCGCAACGCGGCCGGAGTGCTGGTCCTCTCGCCCAACGGCACCGACGGCATGTTGTTCTACTTCCGCCCCGAGGACCGCGACGCGATGTGGTTCCGCGTGCGGGATGGGCAATGGGAAGGTCCGGTCGCCAGCGCGCAGTTTCATACCTTCCACCAGGGTGCGGTGGCCAGCGTTCAGGACGTGGTGCGGCTGGCCCTTGGAGGCTATCCCGGCGCGCTGGCGATCTCGCTCGTCGCCTTGATCCTGGGCATGCTCGAAGCGGCGGTCCTGAGCCGGCGCCGCCGAACGCTCACGCGCGGACTGGACGGCACGAACGGCATTGGACGGAGGGTGGGCTCGGTGGTGAGGCGCGCGCCAAACCTCACGGCCCTGCTGCTGGTCGCGGTGGCACTGGCTTCGACGTTGTACGTCGCGGACGAGGTGCTGCAACGAATGCCCCACGTCCAGGACTCGGTTGCCTATCTGTTTCAGGCCAAAACGTTCGCGCTTGGACGGCTCTGGGTCCCGATGTCGTCGGACCCGCAATTTTTCCAGCACGAGTTCATTTTGATGCAAGGCGGGAGGTGGTTCAGCAAGTACACGCCCGGCTGGCCCCTGCTGCTGTCGGTCGGCGTCCTGGCTCACGCGCCCTGGGTGGTGGACCCAATCTGCGGGGCGCTGAGCATCTTTGTGATTTATCGACTGGGCGCGGAGATTTATCGGCCGCGGGTAGGGCTGATCGCCGCGGCGCTCGGCGTCGTGTCACCCTTTTTCGTCTTCCTGTCGGGGTCGATGATGTCACACGCCAGCGGACTGCTTTTCGCCCTGCTTTTCGTCTGGGGGATCTGGCGTGCCAGTCGATCGCCCCGGCCGATCGTCCCCTCGGCGTTGAGCGGCGTTGCCTTCGGTATCGGCTTCTTGATCCGTCCTTACACGATGGTGGTGATCGCCATCCCCTTCGCGCTGTACGCGCTCTGGGGAATCAGCCGCCTGCCGAAAGACGGGCTGGGCCGGTACCTGCCGGCGGCCATCGCGACGGTCCCCTTCATCGGGGCATTTCTGGCCTACAACGCCTACTTTACCGGCAATCCGCTGTATCCGCCGCAACAACTGTGGTGGGCATTCGACAGCGTCGGCTTCGGCCCGCAGCACGGCCCGTGGGGCTTCACGCCAATCGACGCCCTGAACAACACCAGCCGCAATTTGCTCGAGCTGGTCGAGCACACCGATGGCTGGCCGGAGTTCCTTACCCTGTCGTTCGCGATGCTGCCGTTTCTCGTCGGTCGCTTTCGCTCCTGGGATTGGCTCTTCGCGGGAGGGTTCGTCGCGCTGGTCGCCGGCTACGGCCTCTGGTGGGCCGACGGGATCATGTACGGCCCGCGGTTCTATTACGAGGGACTGGGTTTCCTGTTGCTGCTCACGGCGCGCGGGGTAGACGAGGGGCTGGACCTGGCCAGGTACGGGCCTACTGCCACGCGGAGGGCGGCCTCACCCGCTGCCACTTCTCCGGCGCTCGCAAGTGTCGGTCTGCCGTTCGGGCTGCGCCCGGTAGGGCAGGGGGTGGTGGAGCGGCTGGGTGGGGGAGCTCTCTACCCCCTGACCCCCTTCTCCAGGGGGGACCTTTCCGTGCCCGTCCCTCGGCCCACGCCAACCGGGAACGGGCAGGAGAAAAGCTCCCCCACCACCCAGCCTCCTCACCCCCTGCCCTACGAGCCAACATTGGGATACCTACCCGTATCAGCGCCTCGATCGACGATCGGAAGGAGCTTAGAGCGGTTCCGATTACTGCGTGGCCGCCGCGCGACCCCCTCCCGTGCTCTATCTCCTGACCCCTTGCTCCAGTGGGAACAATCCCGCGACGCGGGGAAGGAGCCAGAGCCCGATCCCTCCGCGACGGGGGGGCGCAGCGCGGCAAGTCCGGTCGCCGGCCAGATGTCACGCAGACCGGCTGTAGCCGGCACTGACGACGAGGGAACGTCGTCCCTGGAGACGGGGATCATGGGTCCAAGGGTGACGCCGTCCCGCTTCGCGCCAGCGCTGATCTATGCCTTCGTGGCTCTGCTGATCGCTTTCAACTTCGTGTTCTATTTCCCGGGCCAGTGGCAGCTCTACCACGGGTACAACTACGTCGACCACTCAAAGCTGGACGCGGTCCAACGGGCCGGCATCCACCACGCGCTGGTGTTCGCCGACGTCGGACAGTCCTACGAGTGGTGGGAATATGGCATGGTCTTCTCCGCCAACGATCCACTGTTGCAGGGCGACGTCATCTTCGCGCGGGATCTCGGCGACGCCGCGGACAAGAAGCTGATGGCCGACTTTCCCGGTCGTTCCTACTACCGCCTGGATGGCGTCACGCTCAGTCGGCTAGACACGGGTGGAGGGGGTGGCTAGAAGGGATGAGCGTGGGAGAGGTTTG